>JAGGUS010000068.1 GCA_021158375.1 Thermoprotei archaeon | reverse complement strand
TTCTTCCTCTTCCTCATGGAATCACCTTATGTCCAGTTAACCATTTAGCAAGAGACCTAAAAGCTTTACCTCTATGCGAAATCCTGTTCTTTTCATCTAGGCTCATCTCAGCAAATGTCCTACCATCTCCTTCATAGGGTATGAATATCGGATCAAAACCGAAGCCCATGCTACCTCTAGGTTCTACACTTATTAGGCCCTCAGCAACTCCTACAAATGTCCTCACGTATCCCTCAGGTTCTGCAAATGCCACTACGCTTATGAATCTAGCATGCCTATCAGTAATGTCTTTCATCAATTTGATTATCCCCTCATTACCTATCGTTTTGAAAACATAACTTGAATAGGGGCCTGGAAATCCCCTTAATGCTTCAATGAATAGCCCCGCATCTTCAACTACTACTGGAACTCCTGCTTCTTTTGCTGCATTTATTGCTGCATACTCTGCTATCGCTATCAGTTCATCTGCCTGTATCTCTATCTTCTTAACTTTAATCATCTTTACCTTTATTCCATAGGGTCGTAAAATGCCCTCAACTTCTTTAAGCTTATGAATGTTTCCTGTGACAAAGTTTATTTCATTTACGTAATTCCGGCGGTACATATCTCCCCCTCGCTCTTATCTCGTATACTTTGTTTACAGCTTTTTTCATCATATCCTCTCCCATAACCTCTTTATATCCTTTTAAAAATTGGCGGAAGCATATGCTAGCGACATGCGTATGTGTGCTCTCCAATGCTCTCAAAAATACATGAAGATCTACTCCTATATCCTCCAGATCGTCTGAGTGCATACCAAGACCGAAATCTATTAGAAATATGTTACCGCTTTTAGATATGATCATGTTTGATGTCGTTAGATCGCCATGTATTATACCATTATTATGTAATGTGCCCACAAGTACGCCTACTTTCCTCATAGTTTTCGCAACTTCCTCTATCCTCATACTGTTCAGCTTATCTCTCAATCTAATCCCCTCAATATATTCCATAATTATTGTTGTATTTTCTATGCTCACATCGATTATAGCAGGGACTGAAACTCCTAATCTTCTGGCGTCGTAGAGAAGGCGCGCCTCATTTATTGTTCTCTTCACTCTTAATATTCTATCAAGGCGCGGATCTCTATACCTCTTAGGTATTCTAACTTTTCTAATAACTACAAAGCCATACCACACTTCTTTATATATTATCGCCTCAGCCCCCTTAGCTAAAACTTCGCATCTTATTGCATCCAAGGAACATCTACCTCATCAATTCGCCATCTCTGTCTAATTACACTCTCCTCTGGTTGTATTGTTATTCCACTTTTTAAACAAAGCACGCCTGTCCAAGCTATCATTGCTCCATTATCGCCTGCATACTCATCAGGGACTACTTTAAATATAGCATCATGTTCCTCAGCAACGCACTGCATTATCTCTTGAAGACGTTTACTTCTAGCTACTCCTCCCGCTAGTACTAATTCGCGCTTCTGTGTATGTGCTAAAGCCCTTTCTACTACTTCTGCTAACATGGCATATGCATACTCCATAGCGCTAAGACATAGATCCTCTAAGCATACATCTTCCTTAAACTTACGAAGAATTGCCGTTAAGAGGCCAGAATAGGAGACATCCTGTCCTTTTACTATATACGGTAAGTCTATTATGTTCTTTCCCTTTATCGCTAGCTTCTCTATCTGAGGTGTGCCTGGTTGAGGTAAACCTAGTTCTCTAGCTAGCGTATCGAAGAAGTTGCCGATAGGGATGTCTAGTGTCTCTCCAAATACTCTATATCTTCCTTGTGAATATGCCACTATTTGCGTATTTCCTCCTGATACGTATACAAATAAGGGATCCCTAGCACACACTGTAAGTCTAGCTATCTCTACATGGGCAACTGCATGATTTACTGGTATGAGCGGCTTATCGTAGGATAAAGCTAGTATCCTGGCAATAAAGGCGCCTACTCTAAGGCAAGGCCCAAGTCCAGGCCCTAGTGCTACAGCAATTCCATCTATCTCCTCTAGGCGTATATCTGCTTTCTCTAATGCCTTTAAAATTATTTTGTGCGCAACGTTTGCATGATGCCTTGCCGCCTCACGTGGTAGTATGCCTCCATGTATCGGAATATATGTTGAGTTTATATTAGCAAGTATTTTGCCATCTTCTCTAGCTATTCCAACGCCAAATGTATGCGCTGTTGATTCTATACCTAATACTACAAGTGGCATTACCTCTTCTTCTCCTTCTTCTCGCTGATAAACTCGGTATAGTGACAATAACCACAATACCATCGCGGAACTGGCACCTTATGGTATGCCATTATGCGTCCACACCTTGGGCAAACCTTGTTCTTAAGTACTATTTTCCCAGTCTTATAATCATACTCATATCTACGATATGCCATAGACTTTCCCATTTGCTACTCACCCCCTCTTCATAGACTCAAGCACTTTCTTTCTCTCCTCTGGCGGCAAGTTCCTTATACGAATATATTCGGGTTCGAATTCTAGTGCTCTTTTCTGATCTTTATAGATATGCACCTCTGCAAAACTTTCCCCTTTGCCATACTCTGTCCTAAGACTTCTAACGTATATAAGTTCTAGTGGAACGCTAAGCATCTTAGATAGCCTTTCCCGTATTTCATATCTTGAAGGCGTTCCAAGTCCGATATGTTTTATATTCACTACAAGCTCTCTCCTTCCTATTAATCTATTTTCCTTCTCCTGCATTATTTCTAATGACCAACTACTCTTGCTCATTTAAGCGCCTCCGTTCCATCAATCTCACGATATTCAATATTTTATTCTTTTCTTCTTTAGATACTGTAACTATTACAGCTCCTTCATCTGGCTGACCGTATATAATTAAGGAACCATATGGTGCAAGAATGATAGCAGGAATGCCCAGTAAGTCTTCTTCTCCTTCAACTTTTATCAAGACTTTCTCCTCCTTTAATGATTCCTCTATATTCTTGTATGACTCCCATGTTATGGTTCCAGGGGGGTTTCTAACTTGGATTTTTTTACTAAAGAACTCATCTAGATTTATATTGTACTGTTTCCTCTTAGTCTTACCGTTTATTACAGCTACATCTGGTATTATACCATGTCTTATACAGTTATACGTCACATAATCTCCTACAGTCACTATCTTCATTGGCTTCATCCTGCTTATCATCTCTCTAATCCTTTTCGCAACATAATCTGGATCCCCCCGAACTAGCATCCCTAATGGCTTCTTGAGAATCCTTCGCGCACTATCTGTTAATATAAACGCTTCATTAGGAGACAGCACGCTATCTC
>JAGGUS010000240.1 GCA_021158375.1 Thermoprotei archaeon | reverse complement strand
GAAGTATAGGGGGATATATCGGTAGTAAATATCAATGGCTTAAGAGAGAACTCCTAATCAAAGAAGGTATAAATATTGTAAAGAATAGGGTTCCCAAGCATTACATGGTAGACATATCTGAAATATATTTAAGCAGGGAAATCTGATTCTAACTAGGGGGCAGAAACATTAAGCTATAGCTTCATGTATCAAACTATGTCTTTCTATACTTCTCAAAGCTGTGAACGCTTATAAGTGTCCTAGCAAATCATCTTTTGGAGTGGGGATGAACTCGATGATCTAGGTGAGGGGGACTCTTGATGAACCGCTCTTCGCCGAGGGGAGCACAGCTCCCGTAGGCGGGGAGTAGGGGATAGAGAGCCGTGATGAACCAAACCGTATCAGATATAGTTCGATACAAATTGATAAATGAAGATACGGTTTGGATGAACGGTATCCTCCTAGACAAACCCGCTTGGGTCTTGGATGAAAGGAGGGATTCCCGCTCCCCCATACTGGTGATACTTATGAAACATAACCGTACCGTCGGAGACATAGAAGAGATAAAGAGAAAAATAAGGACAAAAATTTGGGAGATTATGGAGAAAAGAGATATTGCAATATTTCCTAGGCCTGTTTACGGCAGGATACCTAACTTTAAGATGAATGAAACTGCGGCAAAGAGGCTTATAGAAATGAAAATGTTTCAAAAAGCAGATGTGGTTTTTGTCTGCCCTGATTCTCCGCAAAGACCAGTACGTGAAGCAGTACTAAAAGAGGACAAGACATTAATTATGGCAACTCCCAGGTTAAGGAAGGGTTTTCTATTGCTGAAGCCTGAATATGTACCTAAAGGTTTTGAGATGAAAGCAGCTACGATAAGAGGAGCATTTAGGTATGGGAAAATAGTGACCAAACCCCCATATAGCATAGATCTTAAGGTAGTAGGATCAGTCGCTGTTACATTAAATGGAGCTCGGCTAGGTAAGGGAGGTGGGTTTTCAGATTTAGAATATGCAATACTTAAAGAGCTTAATTTAATAGACGAAGAAGTACCTATTGTTACTACTGTTCATGATGTACAGATAGTCGAGTACATACCTATGACGAAACACGATGTCCCTTTAGATTATATATTTACGCCGACTAGAAGCATAAAAACCGATACGCCCTACGCAAAGCCTGAGGGTATTTATATCGATGAATTAGATATAATGAAAATCAAGGAGATACCGATACTAAGAGAGATATTTGGATATAAGTTTAAAACTAAGTAAGAGACACACAAAGCCTATGAAGAAAAGAGATGCAGCAACTAAGAAATTAAGTGAAGGATTATACGGATATATAAATGATGAAATAAATGAACCAAAGGCGCCGAAAAGCATTGATATCATATCGAATATACCCATGACCCTTCCCCTAATGGTGCTTGTAGCGATTAATGAAAGTAGGCTAAATATAGCTGCACCGTATATTGCCTGCCCTATTAACAGCATGGATATACTAATAAGAAAGTATCCCTTAGGGAAGAGGAACATTGAGACGGAAGATATAGCACTACCTATTAGGAGACAGTGAAATGCGGAGATCTTACTTAAAAATGGTATAACACTAATGGTGGTAATGAAATATGCAAGACGTGCTATGGAGACTACTTCTCCCCACTTCTCCTCACTTAGGCCTTTAACTGTAGCATATCTTATGGTATAGGGGCTTAGTATTCCCATAGGCATTGAGAACGTTATAGATTCTATTAAAAGAATTACTAAAAGCGCTTTTCCCAGACTTCTCAATGCCGTAATTCCCTTTCTTAAAGTCTTAGTAATTCCATGAAGGGAAAAGCGCATACGCGTAGTCTTATCACTTTTGTCTCTAGGAGTATAGGTCTCCCTAAGTAGAAACAGCCTAGCTATAAAAGCAGAAGTTATTGCCATGGAGGCCATGAGAAAGACGTAGCGCATTCCATTTACACCGCCTACCTTACTTATTATGAGGCCACCTATATATGGTGCGGGTATACTGAGAGCATTTGAAAGCATGTCTATTATGAGGAAGCCTCTAGTCCTCTCCCTTTTACTAAGGCTTTCAGCTAATAATGCCTGTAATGCTGGTATATACATCTTAGATATATTCTCAAGGAGTACTGCAACTACTATGAAGTGCCAAGTGGGTGCTATAGAATACGCTAAATACGCCAGTGCGAGTACTCCAGTGAAGTATAACAATGCGAATCTCCTACCACGCTTATCTGATAAGTAACCACCTAATGGTTGTGACAATGCCCATATAAAATATCCTAAGGAATTTATCTGCCCGATTACTTTATCGTTACCCCCTACAGCTACTATATAATTAGGGAGGTACGTTCTAGAGGAGTAGATACCGAAATCTACAACTGACTCGCTTAGACTCGCTACCCAAAAGTTTTTGATATCTCTTGAGCCACTTATATTATTAATATTACTCTTTTTACTAGTTTCTATGCTCACTTTCCGTTCCTCGCTAACTGCTTTATCAGTTGTCGTGGAACCTCTATATAAAAATTACCTTTAATTTTCACAATATTGATACCTTTGTCGTTCAACGTAGCAATCTTTGCTTTATCTGAAAGAATCTCTTTGACAGCATCCTCTAGGTACCTATAACCGGTAGAAATATTGTGATACCAATATAGTGACTCAATTGAAATACGCACTTTGTCCTGACCTAAAATATTAGTTATAGAGAGGATGCGAGGACCATGCTTTAATAGGTAGTTGCTAAGCGCCTTCATGAGTGCTCTTATTGGATCTCTGCTCTCCATATCGAGAGCACACCAAATATTAATGTACTCTTGATTAAATTTTAGTAGTATGCAAGTTCGATATATGAGTTCAGGGGATATCAGAAGGATAGATGATAACGCTAAATTGCTCGGTATAACGCCTATTCAACTTATGGAGAATGCCGGCAAAGCCGTTGCAGAAGTAATTGAAAAGGAAATAGGCAATGTTAAGGGCAGGCATATAGCAGTAATCTGTGGCTTAGGAAATAATGGTGGCGATGGATTTGTAACGGCTCGTCATTTAGCTAGTAAGGGTGCGCATGTTACTGTAATATTGCTAGGAAGACATGATAAGATAAGAACTAGGGAAGCTCTCCATAATTGGAAAATACTCGAGGGGATGGAATTAAGCGTTAAATTGCATGAAGTTGAAAGCGTAGCAGGTATAAAGGATTATGAAGGAGAGATAACAAACGCGGATGCTGTGGTCGACGCAATATTTGGCATAGGCTTTAAAGGCCAAGTAGGAGAACCATATAGGACGGCTATTGAAATCATGAATAGAGGAAGGGGGTTAAAAATCGCAATTGATGTCCCCTCGGGAATAAACGCTGATACCGGAGAAGTAGGAGGTATAGCATTTAAAGCAGATATAACCGTTACATTTCATGCAGCAAAGATAGGATTTAAAAAAGCAGAAGAATATGTAGGCAAACTTGTAGTTAAAGATATAGGAATACCAGAAGAAGCAGAGTACTTGGTAGGACTTCATGAAGTTAGAAAGGTCATCGGGACGAGAAGTCCTCTCTCTAAAAAAGGAGATAATGGTAGAGTTTTAGTTATAGGAGGCTCTAAATTATACTCAGGAGCTCCAGCCCTTGCAGGAATGGCAGCATTAAGGTGTGGAACGGATATAGTCATAATTATGGCTCCAAGAAGTGTGGCTTCTATAATTAAATCGTTCTCTCCCTCTCTAATAGTGTGGCCTTTAAGGAGTGAAGATTACTTAAGAGTAGAGGATGTCAATGATGTTCTAAATGTAGTAGAGAAGTTTGATTGTATAATAATAGGGCCGGGTTTGGGACTTAATGAAGAAACAAAAGAAGCTGTACGCGAAATAATTGAAAGTGTAAAGAAGCCTATAATTATTGATGCTGATGCATTAAAAGCAATTAAGGGAAGTTTAGATATAATTAGCGGACAGAAAGTTATTTTAACGCCTCATGCAGGAGAGTTTAATATATTGACTGGAGTTGACGTATCTAACAAAGCTTGGAAGGAGAAAATGGAAATAGTTAAGGACTTCTCATCTAAGTATGAAGTAATTACGCTGCTTAAAGGTAAAATAGACATAGTAAGTGATGGGCGCGAAGTTAGATTAAACTATACTGGAAATGCATCCATGACCGTAGGTGGTACAGGAGATACTTTAACTGGGATCATAGCGTCCCTTGTAAGTAAAGGAAATGATCTCTTCCTCTCAGCATGCATAGGTGCCTTTCTAAATGGATTAGCTGGCGAGATAGCCTCGGGAGAAAAAATATACATAACTCCTCTCGATCTGATAGAAGCCATACCTAGCGCTATAAGAAAGATAATACAGGATAGGCTTATACTGCCATCAAAAGTGTATGAGAATCTAGTTCTTAAATAAGTGTCTAATAATAGTAAGCGCTACATCTCGTCCATGACGCATTGCAGTTACTATATGCCCTTCACCTAGTACTACATCT
>JAGGUS010000242.1 GCA_021158375.1 Thermoprotei archaeon | reverse complement strand
CTGCAAGGGCTCCTATAGGCATACTAACTAAGACATGAGTTATATTCAGCACTATAAACACTATGTTCAAGTACCTATCTGGGACGTTTAGAATCCTATTAGCATATATAAGCACGTATGAAAAGCTATAAAGTGCGCACATGAATATTAGCGTTATTATAGTATAGAGTAGTAATCTCCTTTCCTTAACTATGGCCCCTATCTCCTTCTTGCCCAACTTCTCCCTTGGTGTTACCTCAATAGCAAATGCTAACAAGATCAATACTGCCAAAACTCCAGGTATGAATGATAAAAGGAACAGTTTTCTATAGCCTAAGAGCGGGAAAAGCATGAATGCTAGTAAAGGTCCCATTATTGCTCCTGCTTGATCTAAAGTCCTATGTATCCCAAACGCAATTCCTGCCTTTTCGCTCTTAACGGACTCCGCTATCATGGCATCTCTAGGTGCTGTCCTAATACCTTTTCCTATCCTATCAGCTGATTTAAGTAAAAGCACATGAATCCATTTAGTAGAGAAGGCGAGAAATGGCTTACATATTGTTGATATTCCGTAACCTAAAGCGGCTAATGCCTTCCGTCTTCTAAATATATCTGAAATTATTCCTGAAGGTATTCTAAGAGCGTAGCTTAGGAACTCAGAGACCCCCTCTATTAAGCCCCAGTTAGCTGTAGTGCCACCAAGAACGTTTATTACAAATGTTGGTAACATCGGTCTTATCATCTCTGTACTCATATCATTAAGGAAGCTTACAATACCTAGGGTCACTACGTTCCGTATGCCTACTTTACGTTCTTCATCATTTCGCATCACTTATTTTATACCTCATTAGAGAATATATATTCTTGATGGGCTATGTTAACAAGCTATGTAGGTAGCTTTCCGTTAAGCTATAGCGAAGATAACGTAGTACGCGTGGTTCACGATGTAATTAAGATTCCAATAGACTGCCCTAACTATCCACAACTAAGGGACTTCATATATCAATTCTTGGAACCTTTCGTAAATTCTGGTATCTTAAGTCTCTCTAATAAGAGGTATTTCTTAAAGGAAGAACTGTCACTAAGAATTGATTATGAGAGCGCGTTACAAGAGGCTAAAATAACCCTAGATGTACTAAGAAGGAGTGAGGATTCGAGACGGAAAATTCGAAAAATTAAGGCTTGTGTAACAGGCCCCTTTACCTTAGCTTCTCAAATATATCTCAAGTCGGAGAGGAGTATACGATCAACAGCATTAAGCGAGTTAGATATAGTAGAGAAGCTTGCTGATTACGTATACATTTTAGCCTATAACATGGTAAGTCTAGGCTATGAATACGTAGTAGTAGACGAGCCCATGCTCAGCGTAATAGTTGGAACTAAAAGAATAATGTTCAATTATACAGTTGACGATATAATTGACGTACTAAATAGAATAGCTAAGCGCATAAACATAGATATGGGAATACATGTTTGTGGAAAAATATCAGGTCCGCTCTTCGAGACATTAGCTCAAACAGAATTTAAGATACTAGACCACGAGTTTGCTGCCTCTCTCTCGAACTTTAAAACCATAACTAGACAAGTTCTAGAAGATAACGATAAGTTCATCTCTATAGGTGTTATCTCTTCATCGGATCCTAACGTAGAAGACGTAGAGGAAGTTAGAAGATTAATCCTTAAAGGAGTAGAGCAATACGGTATTGAGCGTATAGCTTTCGTAAAGCCGGATTGCGGCTTTCGTGGTCTCAAAGGAAAGCTAGATGAAGAAAAGGCATATGTAGTAGCCTTAGAGAAACTTCGCATACTAAGAAGAGCTAGAGATATAGTTGCTAAGGAACTGCGAATAGAAGTCTAAACTTTATACAATTCATAAAGGTCTTTGTTTAATCTAGGGATCATAGCCATTACTACTGCTATTTCGCTTAATTTAGTCCTATCGATAAGGCCCTTAGATAAGTATCCTATAGCTCCCATCTTCTTGCCTATATCCGCTATCCCTGTAATCTCCTCAAATACCTCCCCAGCAGATTTGCTCTCCCTTAAAATTCTCCTAACTACAAGCCTAGGATACTCAAAACCCGGTCCTTGACCTAACGTAATTACTCCCCGCCTATCAATAATCGCACAATATTGGACATCCATATAGCCGCTCAATGTATATGGCGTTTTAACTAAGCCTGCCTCTATACCGACACCAAGATCTGCATCTACTAAATCTCTAGCTCTCTTAGCCCTATTTATGGCTCCAACTATAGTCTCTTCTTCACTAAGAGGTTGTTCGCTAACACCACTATCGACTTTCACACCTATAACCTTTATATCGCCATATATTCTAGATAGTACATTCCTTACGGCATTTACCTTTACAGGATTCGTAGACCCTACTGCGATTAGCAACATCTTACTCCCATGACGAAAACATTAAAAATATGTGATAAATAAGAATATCTTGGCCCCGGCCAGATTTTGGGCTGCGCCGCGTGGGAGCCGCTGTCCATCAGCTCCATCCGGTCGTCTAGCCCGGTCAAGGATGTCGGCCTCTCGAGCCGAGGACCCGGGTTCAAATCCCGGCCGGGGCACCAACACCATTCCTTAACAATAAGCTTTCTGATTAAGGCTTATGACATAACCAAATAAATCGTATGAAACAAGAGACACCTTTTCATTCCCTAGAACTATCGTTTATACCTAGTTCATTAACATTTTCGTTTAAACTTTTAGCTTGAGAGCTGAATTTCTACAGAATGCCTAAGGTACATAGCTTCACATGTAATGCTAGAGCATCTCATGAGAAAATTAGTGTTTGTATTGTGAAAAGAAAATAGGATTATAAGGGGGTTTAGATCATAATTATTTGGGATGAAATATGCTTTCTAAGTTTAAATTTATGGTAATCTTGCTCGTCGCGATAGTAGTCTCGTTTTTCCTCGGTGCTTTAAGTTTCAGTGCCTTGAGTGAAGATTTCATTTTTCGTTTTGTCATTAAAGGTAATGTAGACGTACCAAAGCCGTTCATAGGGATTACACTTACGCTTAATATAACGGAATTTAAAGGTGAGAAGAGCTTTAAGAATGTGGCGGTTATCGATTTAAGAGAGGCTCGGTTAATAAAAGTGAATATAAAAGGAGCTACAGAAGGTGATGTGAAAATATGTCTTAATGGGTTCCTGGTTCTCGAGAGGGTTAGTGATGGAAAAATATATACAATAAGCATGCCTTGTATGTATGTTAAGGATATGAAGTGTGCTAGAGTCATGACAATAATTCCTGGTTATGATGCTCCCATAAAAGTTGAGGCAGGAATGTATGTCATTACTCTTAACCTTTATTGGATCGCTGAAGGCTCAGGTAAGGTAGGTTTAGTTATAGATATAGTTGCTATTTAGGTCTTATTGAATTTATGTGGTTGCCCATGTTTTATTTTTGGAAATTATTATGAGTATTTTGGAATCTACTGGGTTACCAAATTAGTATGAATTTCTTCCCTCTAGCCAATGGGATCTCTATGTAATCTTCTTTAGTCTGTATTGTTCTCACTAGCACTACTGGAACTCCTCTCTCATTAAGTATCCTAAGTTTAGCCCTCTTAAAGTCAAAATCCTTTGCTAGCATTTGTGGTCTTAATAGAACTTTTCTCGTCTTCGGATCCTCTATAACAATTCGTATATAGTGTTCTCCCTCAACTTCTATAGTTACTTGTCCATCTGTAATGCAGACGCCGAAGTCATATTCCTTACCACCTGCATCACAGAATATATAATCGTTAGTTCTAATGTAAGTTACCTCCCGCCCGTCAACTAATATCCTATATTGAGTAATACGAGGTCCGTGAACGTAGAAACCGAATTGCGGCAATACATATTCCTTTCCTTTTCGTTTTAATGTATATGGTTTTTCACCGAAGTTAACTATTACTTCTGTTACTTCCTGTGGGTTATCTGTGGGAGCAAAGAGCGTTCGTTGTACGTCACGATCAGGAGTTAGATATTCGTGAGATATCATCTCATCAAATGCTATTTGCTCATGAAGTTTGCACGTTATACGATAGCTTTGAAGTAGTCGCTTACGTAGTTTCGGATCAGTCCACGTAAATCCTAACTTATTGACCCAGAACATAGGTGGTGTGCCATAGAGTATGTTAAATACATCCTTTTTGTCACTTAGCTCTGGAGCAACTCGATAGAGGAAATCAGTGCTATCTCCCCAATACCAATAGCTTACCACACAATCGTGAAATACGAGTTCCCATAATGGTACGCGGTATTTATGTCCAAGCCCCCATTTAAGGTATTTCTCCCCTATCTCTTCTCGCTTCTGAGGAGGTCTTAAATATCCTGCAGGCCATGTAAAAGCTGGGTTGCAGCTCATCATACCTTCCCAGTAGTCATATATATCTACTCCCCACCAGCGGCCATGTTCACCTCCAAGTACAAGGCCTAGTTCCTCGCCTACATATTTAGCCAATCTCCTTTTAGCTTCTCTATCTTCAGTGCGTGAATGTGGATGCCTTGGGTCATAACATTCTATTAGTGGAGTAGCTGTTGTTACATCTAAGAACCATGTATTATGCGGATGATCCTTAAGTTGTTCAGGGATATATTTCTTTGCTACATCCAATTGTAAGAGTGAACATCGCTTGTATGCTACGTGTTTCTTATCCCAAGTTTCCCATCCTAAATATCGCGTACCGTCCGGTTTCATAGCAGTATCCTCTATGTTGCCCATGTTAAATGGGGGTCTATGCTTATCACAGCATACATATAAATCTTCATAATTGTCATAACGTCCGCTAAGATATCCTAACGCCTTAATGAAATCAATTATTTCAGCCTGCCAAACGCCATTGATAAGCATTCTTTCTATTCCTGCCGCTCTTACTTCACGACAAAATTGAACTATATTAAGCGCATTGGCTCCCCATATATCCGGTGCCCCAGCTAATAGCCTTATTGCAGGCTTTCTCTTTGCTTTCTCCTTAAGGGTGACTAAGAAGCCGTGTCGTTTAGCATAAGCTCGATAACGCTTACATATAGCTACATGTCCCCCCTCTGAAACGAACATATAACGAATCCTACGGGGGTATCCAAATTTTTGCATAGTTGGTTCGTGATAAGCAAATGGTGTGAGTAACTCCTCATTATTAACATGTACGAGATTAGTAATACATAACCCATCGTCAGCGCTCCGCCCATCCCACAGAAGCATATAGCCGAAATCACCATTAGTTACTCCAACCCAAGGCATATCAAGTGCACCATAAGTAGT
>JAGGUS010000137.1 GCA_021158375.1 Thermoprotei archaeon | reverse complement strand
GGGAAATCCGATGCAGCATTAGCTTATGGTCATGTAACATCTGCAATTGCAGTTAAAATGGCTTTATTTAAGTTATGGGAACTTGCTGATGAAATGGGTATGTATATATTTCCGATAATAGGAAGCGGTACATTGCCTTTTAGAGGGCATCTATCTCCAAGCAATATAGATTACTTTACTAATACCTATAAAGGGTACTTTACTCTTACCCTACAGACAAGCTTTAGATATGATTATACAAGGGAGGAAGTATTAAGTGCTATGAACTTAATAAGGATAAGACGGGGAAGGAGACCTGCAGAAATAGAATGTTCCAGAGATGCCTTAATGAAAATATTAAGAACGTTTACTTCAACTTATTTGGAGACTATATTAAAAATGAGCGGAATAATCCTAAAGATAGCGGATAACATACCAGCGCGTAGAGAGAGAGTTGAGAGAGAGGTATATGGTCGGGAATTAAGTCAAGCAGTTATGTTCACACGTAATAAGAAGCTGCTAGACTTGTATAGTGTATCGAAAACAATATTTCCACGAGCCATAAGGTTTACGGCATCACTATATACCCTAGGAATACCTCCGACTCTTATAGGATTAGGGAGAGGTTTAAAGTCGTTAACCTCTAGTGAAAGAGAGGAACTATTTACGATATATCCTATGTTAGAGCGTGATCTGAAGTACGACTCTAAGTTCACGGTACTAGATGTTGCTAAAAAGTACATACCGAACTTTATAATGCATGATATTATGGAGGATATAGAGTTCCTTAAATCCTATTTTAATTTAGAATTCACATGTAATGAAGAATACAGAAATACTCTCATGGCAATATATGAGGAAATTTCAAAAGGAAAGGATGCTTCGAACCATATAGTTAAAGCGGCAGTGATGCGGAAAGGCCTCGGGTAGTTTAGCTTCGTTTGCTCCACACTATTAAGGCTACAGTCATAGATCCTAGAGCAAAGCCAGCCAAGAATATTAATAAATCTGTATAAGTAAGCTTGTTTTCCCTACTGGTATTAACATTAGGCTGTACTTCATGTGGAGATACTTGTGTGATTTGTTCATTTGTGCTTATAATCGTTCCATTATATAAACTCCATATTAAGGAGAGTATCTTAGATTGTGCACTTGCCATCTTGTAATTGAAGAGAGCAGTTATTATGTCATTTTTCTTCATTAAGTAATATTCAGCAAAATCATAGTAACATATGCTGAGCATAGGCACTACTCCCCTATTCACTAACTGGCCTATACTACTATACGCGATTATCCTTGCTAGGTCTACATATTTCCTTAGGGTCTCGCTTGAGGAGACTAAATTCAGGGCTATAGTTGCATGAACTATCGCTTCGTTTGCCTCGGCTAAGGCTAATAAATAGTCACCATCATTAAAATCGCTTTCTGCATAGGATAGCATGGAAGAAGCCTCTTCAGCTTCTTGGTTAGCAGCGCCTAACATGCCGACTTCACTAATGACTTCTCGAACGTATACTACTACAGTTCTAGCCTCGTATATGTACTCCTGTGTAATGGACTTTACTATGCGTAGCATTTCAGTACTGTTAAACTGCACTGCGCTGGGTACAGAAGTAATATAATTAGCCCAGTCTATAGCAGTCCTTAATCTCCATTTAGCATGAGCTAACCACATCAAGGAAGTGAGTATATCACCTAACTGATAGTATTGCAATGCGGTGTTAATGGCATCGCTTGTATATCTTAACCTCATTTTGGCACCTACAAGTATCTCAATAGAGGATAATGAGAGAGCTTTATGCTCATATTTTGCTATATCATTTGAAATGTTTTGAAGCGTCGAGTTTATTTCATCCACCGTCTTAAAGAAGAAGTCTTTGCCGCTCATAGCGTATTCCTTGACGTATATTACATATTGTGTAAGATATGCAGCTTGGAAACAGAGAGATGCAGCCACATAAGGCCAAGATGCATTTATGGATTTCGCCTCGTTGATAAGGGATTTCGCCTCGTTTAAAGTCTTCTCTAATTGTCTCCTTAAGTAGTAATCCTTTATTGAGGTTAACGCTTTACGAGCATCGTCGACTAGTTTACTCGCATTAACATAAAGGTTATTGAAAAGAGCGCGAGCAACATTAATTATAAACATCGGTTTTCTCCATTCAAAAGTAGTTCTCTTTATTACGATACCTAGGAGATAGTGTGCTGCATCATATATATCGGAAACTTCAATAACTCTTAGGCCCCATTTCTTTAATGCATAACTAGTTATGTTGATGTACTCTATCCTACCTCCTTCTAAATGAGCTATTATATCTTGACCGTAAGGGATTAGAAATAATTTGAAACCAGCTTTATAAGCCGCCTCTGCTTTCTCGAATATCCCCCCAACTGGGCCTATAGTACCATCAGGATTTATCATTCCAGTCATTGTAGCTTCAGGATTTAAGGTGATATTCATTAATGCAGCTATCATTCCTATTGTCATCAATGCTCCTGCTGAGGGGCCACCGACTATAGGGGCTTCTGCAGAAATCTTTACGTAAAAATCATACTCGTAGAAATTCTTCTTAGCGAAGGTACATGCTACAAATGCTGCTGTTCTAGCAGATGCTTGCATGTCTATTTCCATAAAAGTATTAGTAGATATGAAGACGTCACCAGAGCCAGGCTTTATGACCTCTATTTCTATCTTAGTCATGACACCTTTATATCCATAAGGAGTTCGTGTCACAGCAGGAGCGTATACTGTTACCTTTCGCTCATATTTAAGTAGGACTGGCTCGTTACGACTGGCATCTCCTATCGATGGGAGACTTGTAAAGGAGGAACATAGAATTGTGAGCACAAAAACGCATAGTAAAATATAAGTTGCTTCTAACCGCATATTTACCCTAAATATTAAAAATATAGGAAGTAAATAAGATTTCATGAGAGAGGATCATGAATCTGATAAATGAGTACTCTCGTCTTAAAAGAATAGCACGAGAGATAGAGTTCTCTGACGATGAAGACAGTATAGCAGAGGCTCTCTCTGTATTAAGAGATGAACTGAAGAAAATGTGGTTCTTACCTCGGATCATCTTTTACATAACGATATACTTACCGCTTAAGATAAAGTATGGACGATGTAATAAAGAGAGGAGAATTAGAGATATGAGAAGAGACGAGCGTATAATAATAAGAGATGAAGAACTAAGCATATCTTTAAGTCCATGTGGTAGACTTATACTAATTACGCTTGCATTGAATGGAGGAAGGATCCCTATAGATATAATATACGCTAAAGCTACGCTTTTAAAAATAGGAGCTGATGAAGTGGTCTCAACATTGCATAGGATGGAGAGCTATGCATTGATTAAAGTAGCTGATGGTACAATATATCTTACCTTCCGAGGTATAATGATATTAGATAAAGTCCTCTCTTTAGAGATAGATTCCCTTAGAAGATTAGTATATGACCTAGAGAGGATTAGAAGGAACATAAGGGACATGTTTAAATGAATAATGTGGAGCCGGGGGCGGGATTCGAACCCGCGAATAACCCGGTATCGGCCCTTATATTACAGGGCTGCAGCCGGGCGCCTTAGACCACTCGGCCACCCCGGCATCCCTAAATTCGATACTAAAACTTCCTTATTAAGTCTAACTTTAACATAAGCTAATATACGGAATAGTATTATTAGTCGAACCCTAGTAAAGATAAGATGTGATGCGCAATAGTACAAAGTGGCTCATAGCATTCGATGTTGATGGCACCTTATTAGAAAGACCAAGGTCTAGTTGGAAACTCATTCACGAACTCTTAGGTACTTTGGATAAAGCAAAGAAATATCCAGTTATGTACATGAGAGGAGAAATATCATATGAGGAGTGGGCTAGATTAGAAGCATCGTTATGGCGAGGAGTTAAGTATGATTGGCTTAAAGAACGTGCAATAAAAGAAATAAGATTGCGCGATGGATGTAAGGAATTATTTCAGGAAATTAAGAAATATAACGTGGAATGCATTTTCATAAGTGCTGGTCTAGGCATGATTGTATATGAAGTGGCCAAAATGCTAGACGTTAATGAAGTATACGTTAATGAACTGGTAGTCGATAAAGATGGAAGGATAACAGGAGACGTCATAGTGAGAGTTTCGTTTGAGGGGAAGGGGGATATATTAAGAAGGGTAGCAGTACAGAAGGGGATACCGAAAAGCAAGATAATAGCCATAGGTGATTCGGAGAGTGATATAGGTATGTTCAAAGCCTCAGGGATATCAATAGTAGTGAACCCTGAGAGTGAGAGAGTAACTCACTATGCGGATTATATAGTTCATAATAATTCATTAAGACCCTTAATACCTATACTGACAAGTATAGTACAGAAGGAATACTGAAGCTTAATAGCGATATCCTCTTTTAACGTAAAGGGCTAATGATGAAGAAGTCTTTTAAATCTGAAAGCATAAATATATAATGCCGCCATGAGAGACCCGCAGAAAGGGTTTCGATGAGAGGCGGAGTCTGGCCCCCCTAGTCAATCATTTTAATTAAAACCAAATTATTCCGACAGGAAATACTGTTGATGATAAAGAATATAAAGAATATGGCCGGGAGCTGACGCCCCTTTTCATTGGTCCCCATATGGGGAATCTCGAGGGGCGGGGTTTGCTATTAAATATAGCAAGTTTTTAGTATATATACTTTTTAGAAAGATGCTAATGATCAATTTCTAGAGGAGAGGTAATCATAATAAGGATGCTGATAATATACATTATGGGCAGTATAAATGAGCAGGGCAAAAAAGTTCATAAGGAGTATGGCAAGACGTAGGGCAAAGGGGATGCCCGAGGTACGTACGTCTGATGGTCATATGGTTCCTTGGAATAGGCGCTATATTGTCAATCAGCTATTGAGAGAGACAATGCTTGTTGAAGAGTTCTTTAAAGTTCCAAAGATAACTAAGGACGAGGCAAATGAAATTTCTAGAATAGTGGAAGAAAGGATAAAGAACCTTGGATTAAGCTTCATAAGTGCACCTTTGATAAGAGAGATGGTAAATAATGTCCTCTTAGAATTATCGGAGAAGGATCCTAAATTTGCCTTATATAGAAATGTATGTACACGATGTGGAGTTCCTGTATATGACGCTTACGAGACTCTTTATGTGAGAAAGACTTATGAAGGGGAGAAAATAGCTAATCCGGACTTAATATGCGAAAAGATAGCTAGAAACACTATAAAGGAGGTAATTCTCTTACTAATGCCCCCTAATATGGCTGATGCTCATCTTAAGGGAGATATTCACATTCATGCTCTTGAATATTTTGGTCTTAAGCCATTATATGTTGGCTATGACATAAGATGCTTTCTCCGTTATGGTCTCGTTCCTGATGGTTTAGGCCGTTTTGCAAATATAGCTGCTCCTGCTAAGAGATTTGATGTAGCTCTTAGACATGCGTCGATGGTAATGTCAAGTGGCGCTACACATGTAGCTAAAAGCCAAGTGCACATAGCATTTAACGTGTTTTTAAGTCCTTATGTTAGAGGCATAAAGAATGAGGAAATAATTCAAGGCATCCAGTCGTTTTTCTTCGAGATATCGCAAGCTTATGCAGTTCATGGAGGTTCACATGATTTTGCCATAATTCAAATAAGTCCAGATATACCTAGCGCTCTTAAGAAGGGAAAAGTAGTATATAAGGGAAAAGTCGTTAATGAGAATTATGAGTCGTTTTCTGATGAATGCAATTTACTCTTTGATAAAATGATAGAGGTATACCTCAAGGGCGATGCTAAGGACAGACCATTTTTCACACCCTTAGTTAACATATATCTGGAAAGAGAGAATTATACAGAGGAATTAAATGATGTGTTATTAAAAATACTTAACAAATACGGTATTGTACATGTTGACGTAAATTCTGTTAATGATATGCTCTTCTGTACTCACGGCGGTCTCTTCTCGGTACCTATAGACATAAAGGATGATGTGTTGGTCATGAAGAGAGGAGCACATATAATATCAGGAATAAGTCAGGTAGTCTCAATAAACTTGCCGAGACTTGTATTCAGAGCTAAAGATGAAGATAAGTTATGGGATCAAATACATAGGGCAGTCGATCTTGCAATAAAAGTATTCGACTTGAAAGAGAAGTGGCTTAAACGGCTACTAGACACTGGAAAGTTACAGTTCCTGGCACAGCGAATAGGAGGTTATAGTTTAGTAGAAATAACGAAATTGTCGAACATAATAGGGTTAATAGGATTGAGAGAAGGCATAAAATATTTTGGAGAGACCATGTATAGTAATGAGGGCTTCTCACTTGTAAGGAGGATAGTTGATGAGTTTAAAAATGCTATAAGAGAAATCGATATAGATAATAAATTTAACGTTCTCCTCACAGAATGTTATGAAGAAGAAGTAGCTACGCGTTTAGCAAGATCGGATATAGTGACGCCTACATATAGGTATAGCGCTAAGAAAGTAGTAATAGGAGATCTAGAGGAGACCACTAAGAGATTGAAGCGAGGGATTAGGGAATTACCTATAAGATATACTTCAATACGGGATATAGCAATTACAAAAAGTAGATATGAGGAGATAGATAAGGAGCTAGAGTTAAGGAAAATGTTAACATGTAAGCCACCCTTGATAGTAAGGATAAAAGATTATAGAGAGAACTCTGAGCTCCTAAAAGAACTATTCAGACAAGTATTTGCAAAGGAACTATTCCTTCATGTAAAAATTGTGAAAGCATGAGCGTGATAATATGTATCCCTCAATTGAGAGTATAGAGAAAGCACTTATAAAAGCTATTGAAACCGCTGTAGTAGAACTTCCAAGTGATGTAAGAGAGTACTTAGAGAAAGCATATCACAAAGAAGAGGGGCTCGCAAAAGCAATATTAAAGACTATACTAGATAATGTTAAAGTTGCATCAGAGGAGAGAACACCATTATGCCAAGATACAGGACTTTTATCTTATTATGTAAGAGTTGGCACCAAGTTTCCATATATAGATCATATATACGAGATATTAAGAAATGCGACCATTAGAGCAACTAAAGAAATACCGCTTAGACCTAATGCAGTAAATGTAGTAAACAACGTGAATTCAGGAGATAATACTGGATACTATGTCCCAATAATTGATATCGAGCTTATTCCTAATAGTAGGAGCCTGGAAGTAATAGTCATGCCTAAAGGAGGAGGAAGTGAAAGCCCGTCAATATCTAAGGTACTAACACCGGCTCAAGGCATAAAAGAGGCTATGAGAATTGTTATTAAGCAGATAGCGATGTATGCCATTAATTCCTGCCCACCGATAGTTGTAGGAATAGGAATAGGAGGGACATTTGATTGCGCTTCACAACTAGCGAGGAAAGCGCTTTTAAGGAGATTAGGAAGAAGAAGTAGCATAAAGGAAATTGCAGAGCTTGAAGTCACTATGCTTAATTTAATAAACGAGCTGGGTATAGGTGTACAAGGTGTTGGAGGTAGAGTAACAGCATTAGATGTACATATAGAAATCGCACATAGGCATCCCGCTACATTAGCTATGGCACTCTGTGTAAGTTGTTGGGCATTAAGAAGGGCCATCATGAAGGTGAACGAAGATGGTGAAATAAAAATATCATCTTATAGTGGAGATACTATATGAGAGGGCATCAATATGCGTATAATATGTACGCCCATCAAGGATGATGATGTACTCTCCCTTCATGTAGGAGATATAGTATACCTAAAGGGAAAAATAGTAACTGCTAGAGATGCTGCGCATAGGAGAGCTCTTGAGTATATCAAAAGTGGCAAGAAATTACCTTTAGATCTAAGAGGAATGGCTATAATGCATGCAGGACCAGTTGCAATGCGCAGAAATGGTCGATGGGAGATAGTAGCGATAGGGCCTACCTCAAGCTATAGGATGGAGCCCTATGAAGGGGAGTTCATTAAGGCTACAGGAATTAAGATGATTATAGGAAAAGGCATGATGGGAAATAAGACAACTAAAGCTTGTAGTAAGTATAAAGCAATATATGCTATATATCCAGGTGGGGCAGCAGCAATAGCAAAAAAGAATATCGTTAGAGTAATCGACGTTAAATGGTTAGATCTAGGAATACCGGAAGCTATGTGGATACTTGAAGTTAATAATTTTGGCCCCCTTATAGTAATGATTGATGCTTACGGTAGGAATTACTATAATGAAATAATGAAGCATATTATGAAGCATACGAATAGGATAATCAATAAAGTTGATAAGGAGATCAACCTTTAATCTCTAATCTATGTAGTAAGTGATTATGTCTTCTCTTCAAGTTCAGCTGGTTCTACGATCAGTTTATTATCTTGAATGCGAATGATTACACGTTCGCCAGGCTTAAAGGGGAATGAACTATCTTTAGCAACACTTGTAGGTATATATATGAAGAATTTCGTGTAGACTTTATTACCTACTCTTGAGTACCGTATCACTATGCGTCCTAGTCCTTGGCTTACCAATAAGATCCACCTAATGTACATAATTTGAGGTTACATTTTATATC
>JAGGUS010000213.1 GCA_021158375.1 Thermoprotei archaeon | reverse complement strand
TCCTTTTAAAATAGCATCTAGGGAGTCATTTTCAGTAGGTTCATCTGTAAAGATTTCAGTGTTACTAAGCATCATGCTTAATTTCCTTTGGGTAGCGGCTATGGTATTCTTCGGTATGCTCCTTCTTAATCTTGTAAAAATAGCATCTAGTGTTCCCTCAAGCAATATATGAAGCCAATCGTCTTCGTAATATTTCCAAGAAGTCCAAAGCAAGGTCTCTTGAGCTAGTGTAAACTCGCCGGTGTCTATAAGATCCTCAGGTCTAAGTTTCCTTATGTTTATTCTTAATGGATAGGCATAGATTCTCCTAGTAAATTTTTCACCACGGAAGATGAATTCGTATTTGTAAAGGCAGGGTTTATCTACTTTGGGCGTGATATATAGTAATCTTTTCTCTGAATACCTGCTATGTATAAGTCCAAGTGTACTGTTATTGCTCCCATCAAAATACTCGCTCTCTGTATCAACGATGACCATAGAATATAAGTTCTTCTTCTGCCTAAGTATGTTCCAGGCGATTACTTTTCCAACATTAGTCTTGCCGCCTCCAGTTATCGATGCAACAAGTATGTGATGAGGAAAGACTTCCCTACCGAATATCTTTACTTTATGAGGCGTAGCTTTATGGCCCATTCGCACATACCCAAGCTCTATATCACCTTTATCTAAGCCTAGCTTTGATAGCGTAAGATCGTCTATTGTCTTGACTGGAGAGAATATGCGTGGAACTGATATCGGGCTAAAGGCTTTTTCATTGTTTATCTCAGCAATGATCACAGCTAGTGCTGTATCGTAGTATCTAAGCTCCTTATCGAATATTACCTCCGAGCCCAATGCGTGTTTTAACGATAATCGTGAGAGTTCGAGAGGATCAAAGAGCATAGTTGGCTTAAAGTCCACCACCTTTACTACATAGATAGTACCATCCGTAGATTCAACCTTGTATATGTCTCCACGTTCTACTCGAACGCCTTCAAGTATCCTAAATATTACCTTATTACTTTCAGCCCATAAAACTACTCCTACCTTCAAGTTCTTCCCTCCTAAGCATGACTGAATCATCTAAATTCATGTTAAAAGCCAAGTTATCTAATATATACTCTCTTAGGATGCTGATCTCGTACTTGCGAAGTTTCGAATCCCTATGAGCTCTTATTAACGGATACGGATAGCCCGGATGAGAAGGATCTTCAAGCGAGGCAATTCTTCGTACTATTTCGTCTATCGGTCTGTTCTTATAGTCGTATACATCAACTCTAAATGCTAGGAAGTTATCTTCGCTTGATAGCTTAAGTATAAGGATGTGTAGATTCAGCTTATCCTCTCTGAATAGCGGATAGTAATACCACCGTCTTAAACCAAGCACTCCAGCCCGCATACATAGATATCCTATTAGAGGAGTCCCATCTTCTAACGTTATGCTTGAGGACTTACATAAACCTATTAATAAGTTATTTCGATATGCTGAAGCTTTTGTGAGGATGTGATAGAAAGCATTATTAAAGATAGGCCTGTCGAGCAATACTATTGAATTGCTAACTACATTCAATAGCTTTAAGATTACACGATACTCGATCTTGGATAGCTCTCTTAAAGCATCTTCCCTATTTTCAGCAGATATTAAACGGTAATAAGATGAAAATACCTCGCTCCTATACTTTTTGAATCTCTCTATAACTACCTTAACTGCATAAACCTTAAACGAACCAAAATCAAATATGAGCTTCATAGAAGCATCTAAAGCATATATATTGGCCTTAGGAAATTCTATATCATCGATTAAATCTTCAATATTAAAGAAGTTGTCATCAGATAGGGGAATACCCTTAAGTACTCCGCCATGATATTTCAGGATAGGTCGAGATGTTCTACCAAATAGAGCACATGTCCTAAGAACCCTCAACTTACTTACTATATACTTTATGTCCTCTTCAAGAGCGTGCGCACCTTTAAATTCAACGTCTTCCATGATTGCACCTTACCTTTGTCCATATTTGTTCTATTATATCCACATTATTAAATTTTATTAAGTAATTAATTC
Organism: Thermoprotei archaeon; assembly: GCA_021158375.1. Classification (GTDB taxonomy): domain Archaea; phylum Thermoproteota; class Thermoprotei; order QMSL01; family B3-G16; genus B3-G16. The sequence goes on along the minus strand of JAGGUS010000213.1, from coordinate 2,502 downwards.
TGAATTCTGTATCATTGTTTTAAGAGTAGTAAGAGAAAATGTGTTACTAATACTATAAATTAGTTACTAAATGCAAGATAGAACATCAAGGGATTAGTAGTACAGTATCAATAATATTGATACTATACCATAATGCTTAATAATTATTGCAATAGTATATAGATTGTAAGATAAAAGGTGCTACCAATGGCTACAATAATATTGCCTATAGGGCATTACATAAGGAGAGTTATACGTGGAGTAAAATATTGGTGCTCAAGAATACCTATCGAGCGCATATACCTTATTTATGATAGACGTAGAAACGCGTTGGCTAGCCTTTCTCAAATAAATGTAGAACATATAGAAAAGCTCATATCGTCCGCACTATACGATGTATTTCGCATTCCAGTCAATATGGGGGCTTACGAAGAAGTATTTTCGACACTTTATTTAATTGCTAGATATGAAGTCCAAGTTATGAAGAACGAGGAAATATTAATCGATGTTACTAATACTAACGTTAAAGTAGTCTCTGCTGCCATCTCATTAGCTCATCTGTTCCCCTCAATTAAGGCCTATATAGTCCCGAGTAGAAACGACATTATAGTCGATTTAGATATCAGTGTGAGAGAATTCTATGATCAGCTAGATCAATATGCGGAGGATCCGTATGAAATACCGATACCTAGAGTGGGAACGTTTGAGATAAGTTTTGAAGAGGAAAGAGTTTTACTAACCTTACTAATGCATGGAGGAAGAGCTGGCTCAATAAAAAGCCTTATTGCATGGTCGGATGAAGATCCCTTAGATCCAGCTATAAAAAATAAGTTCAGTCGTCTCATTAAGCGTCTCTTTGAAAAGCGCCTAGTAGAGATAGAGGTGAGGGCTAAGACAAAGGCGATAAAGTTAACTGACTTCGGTAAGGCATTAGCGCTAGGAATAAGGAAGTTTAATAAACTTAAGGATAGAGGATATGACTTATCTCAACTTGGCTTCTATCTCAAAAAGGAATACCTGCTTCCAACCTAATTCAGTTAGTCGGATGGCCAATCTCTTAAGGACATTTGGCTTATAAGCAAGGATGGCAACGTGCTTAACTACTGAAGGGTGAACTCTAGGACAGTAAAAGCGTATTATGAGGGGAGTATCCTCGAATACTCCATAAGCTTCACGTATAGTATAATCGCCTTCATCAAGAACCTCAAGTTCTATTTCTCTAAATGCCTGAGCTGCATAACTACCATCATAAGCTCTAACCCGTCTCATCCTCCATATTTCAATGCCAGCGAAGCTAAGACTTACTTTAGCATCATGGATATCCTCATTCAATTTAAAAATGCATATACCCATTGGTTTCCTATAGCGTATGTTCTCGTACATAGACTCCATCTCCTATCTCTGCGCCTACTAGTATCAACATGTTAGTTAAGGGTATTTAAAGCTCGCTCTGAAATTCCTGAGATATCTTACGCACGATTCTCGCAGTACGGTCTAATAGCTCTAAAACCCTTAAAGTATCAGCCTTATAAAGGGGGCCTCTAACTAGCTTTGTGGAGAGATAGATATACCACGTTACTTCCTGAGGGTTCTTATAGACTTCATATTCCATATCGCCTAAAGATACGTTGCCTGAAACGAATGAAAGACTGAGTATATCTATTGCTTTAAGACCTACTAGGAAATCTGCAGGCTTGATCTTTTTTAGTAAGGAGACTATTCTTGCATCCGCCTCAAGTAGTTCACCTAATGCATTGTTAGGAGCTAAGTCCATAACTCGTTCCATAAGCATTTCAAGTGCTGGAGACGGTACGAAGTGGGGCCTACGATTTATAAAACCTTTCCACTTTAACATCACTTCAAGAGGCTTTAAGGTACGATAGAGCTTTCTAGCGTTATCGTCCATCTTCTCTTCAGGCACTAATGTGATCTGCGCTATAAATTTATCCCTGAACTCAAGAGACCAGGGCACGGGCTCCTTTTCGTAATAAAGCGTATCGAAGGCTACGTCCTTTAATTTCATGAAGGCCCTGCCAGAACGGCCTTTCCATTCAATAAGCTTGTCCCTTAGAGCCTTTACTACTTCAGGCGTGAACGCATCTCTTTCTAAGGTCTCAAACCATTTCTTAACACCGCTCATAACTACATCACGCTAATATAGTCTATCTTTAAATACAAATATAAGCCTATGCCATTCATAGACACCCATTGCCATATATACGAGTTCAAGAACATAGAAGCAGTCATAAAGAGAGCCTTAGAGAAGGGAGTTTATAAGATAATAGCTGTTGGTGATGATCCTGAGAGTAATAAGCAAGTTCTTTCAATATATGAAAAGTATCCTAATATCGTCTTGCCATCTATAGGGTATCATCCATGGGAGGCAGCAAAGGCTACTAAAAAGGATATTGAAGAATTTAAGAGGCAGGTAGAAGAGAATTTAGAAGTAATAGTAGGCCTTGGAGAAATCGGATTAGACAAACGATTTGTAAAGGGGGAGGAGAAGTTGGAAAGACAGAGAAT
>JAGGUS010000293.1 GCA_021158375.1 Thermoprotei archaeon | reverse complement strand
ATTGTAAACGAGTAATATCCTGGAACTACGTTTATCTTTGCTCCTCCATCTACACTTCCGCCTATATTTATGGTAGCTTTTGCTCCTTCAGGATCTTCATATGGGTAGTGGCTTTTCTTAGCTTCTATTTTCGGCTTAAGCTCGTGTATCATTAAATGGGCTAACTCCACCATCTTTTCAAAGGCATTATCCCCTAACCATGGTGTACTTCCATGTGCTTGTTTTCCAAATACTTCAACTATTGCCCATACATTACCCTTATTACCTATCCAAAGGTTATCTATACCGCTAGGTTCCGCTACAACTGCATAATCTGGTTTAGTTAGCCCCGATTCTAGCATATAGTAAACTCCAGTCCTTCCTCCTATTTCCTCATCTGGTGTAAATGAGGCCTCTACTGTCCCCACGAATACTTCTCTTCGTGCTAACACGCTTAATGTTAAAATTATCGATGTGATTCCTCCCTTCATGTCGCTTGCTCCTCTACCGTAAACCTTGTCATTTTCAATAACTGGCTTAAAAGGATCATGACCCCATCCCTGACCTGGAGGAACCACGTCGTAATGGCCATTAAGGTGGAATATCTTTCCATCCCCATTCTTAACTTTAGCTAGCACTATGTACCTATCATATTCTTCGTATTCCGGGTAATATCTCCTCACTACCTCTTTAGGGACTTTTATCACGCGAGCATCAACACCAATATCTGACAACAAGTCCCTTAGATATGATGTCAATTCCTTATATTTCTCTCCTGGAGGATTTACAGTTGGTATTGATATGAGTTTTGAGAGTACCTTAATCGCATAGTCCCTTTTCTTGTCGACTTCTCTAAGCGCTTCTTGGATATCCTTACTCATAGCAATAAGTCACCAACAATTAATATCGCTCAATGCCTTATATAGCTAAGCTAATCTAGGCATGATAGAAAACTTTACATATTCTTCTCATCTCCTTTTTTCCTACGATGTCTAAATACAAGTCACTATATGCGCTCACACTAGTAATGGCGTCAAGCTCATTTGGTAGTGCATTATGGCAGGCATTATTCTCGATTTATCTTGAAGAAAAGGGGATTTCCTATGTGGGAATAGGCCTTTCGTCGAGTATTATCTCTATGCTACCGGCCATACTAGCCTTGCCTGCTGGTATCATAAGCGATACTTATGATAAGCGTAAGCTCATCACCTTATCACTTTTAGCTAATAGCATTGTAGTCTTCTTCTTACCTATTATCAAGAACATATACATATTGATGATCATAACCTTAATTTATGGCTCCTTATCCGCCATATTTTCGCAATCAGCATTATCATTAGTTGCTCATACATCTACTACATCTTTTAGAGCTACTGCGTATAGCTTATATTATTTTGCTGGTCAAGTACTAGGTACAATCGGTACATTCCTATCCGGTCCTTTTATAGAACGCTATGGCTATAATATCCTTTATGTTTTAGCATCAATCTCGTATATGATTTCGGCATCTTTAGCTATATTTTTACTGAACGACACTAGCCACACGTTCGGCAAAATTCCTGATTTGCATAGAAGCCTACATAAATTAAGGGAAACTCTCAGAGTAAGTAAGAGGCTTCGTTTATTAATAACTGCAGTAGCTCTACATGATTGTGCAAGCTTTATGGCAGTACCTTTTGTTGCACTATTTGCTAAGAATGTGTTAAATTTAAGTAAAAGTACTGTAAGCTTACTCCTTGGCGTGAGGAGCACTAGTATGATGTTAATGCAAGTACTAAGCGGAAGGTTAGCTGACATTTTTGGAGGGGCTCAACTCCTAGCTCTACACATAATCCTTATGTCTTTTCTAAATGCTCTGTACGGTCTTTCGAAGACTTTTACTGAAGCATTGATACTTATGATACTACTCGGCATTGTATTCTCGTTAGATATGCCTGCAAGGAGAGCTCTTCTTTCTATTCTCGCTCCTAAAGACCTTATAGCTAGTGTAAACGGGATTGCAGATACGATCACAGGGATATTCGCTATAATTTCCTCAACGCTAAGTGGCTATTTATGGCAAGTAGGCTACGTGCGGGAGATCTTCATATTGGCCGGACTATGCAATGCTCTCGCCATACCTTTTATAGTCGCTCTTGCACGAAGTAATAATGAGAATCAAAATAGTTCTAGTGCACCATTATAGTAGCGCATTAAATGTTTTAGTATGCCCCCTAACCTAAATTATTAAGTAAAGGTAGTATCCTATGACTCGGTATGGCGTAGTGATATTCACTAGAGAGAGAAAAAAGACACAGTTCATTCCGTTCTCCTAGCCCTATCTGAGCAGACCATTAAGCCATTAGATGTAGTTTTTGTGGATGACGGTTGCGAAGGAAACGTATCTGAGCTTGTAGAAAATATGGGTTTTAGATATGTTAGATATCCTGAAATGCATGAGGAAAGCTGGGCTGGTAGGCCAGAATTAGCTAAAGTCGTAAACTTTGGCTTAAAGAATTTAGACCTTTCCTCATTAGACTTTTTCATGATTTTAGGCGGAGATACTGTGCTTGAACGTGAGTACGCTGAGAAGGTTATTGATAAAATGAAGAGGAACGAAAAAATTGTAATCGCTAGCGGGTACGTAGTTGATGAAGGGAAGCCCCGCATGCCGCGAGGTACAGGCCGTTTTTATAGAGCCAAGTGGTGGTTAAAATATCTAAGGGAATTTCCAATAGCCTATAGCTGGGAATCATATCCTCTATATCTAGCCATGGCAGAAGGGTATGAAGTTACCGTAGTAGATGCAAAAATGTACGTAAAACGAAGGACACAGCGTTATAAACCTACTTATGGTCATATAATGCGAGAACTTGGCTATTGGCCTCCTTATGCCTTAGCTAGAATCGCTTTAGCTATAATAAGAAATCCAATTGTAGGTCTTAAAATGTTGTATACATACATAACATCTCCATGTGAACCTATTAATAAGGAAATCGTCTCTTTTATTAGAAAGTATCAGAAAAAGAGGGCTAAGGAAGTAATTAAGAGATGTCTAGGCTTGTGTTAATTGAGATATATTCCCGGCTTAAGAGTTTATCGAAAATTAGTTATTAGTTAAGGATTAATTACTGTGCCTTTTTTATACATTCTATTAACTCCATCTCCTGATTCTCCCATATTAGTTTCATTCTAGCAATATGCATCACTTTCTCACGTAATGATATCCTATCATCACGATTAAGCATTATTAGCTCTTCTAACGTCCTCTTAAGTTCCATCTTGAAGGAATTCTTATCGTTAGCTCTTACTACTATCGCTAGATTACGCATATCTTTTACTAAGGATTTTAAAGTATCTGTTATTACTGGCACACAACCACTAACAGCATACTGATATGCCTTTACTGGGCTAAAGTACCAATGGATATAATGAGGATCCCATGAAACTAGACCGTAATCTACAGAAGTGAGCATTTCATAAAGTTCATTGAGGCTAAGCCAGCCAATTCCATGGAAACATGCAACATCATAATTGATTCCTGCAACTAAAACCTCTACTTTGTACTTATTTGCCAAGCTACATAGTACATTTACTGTGGTATTTAGATTACGATAAGGAGTCCGCGATGGCAAGTCTTTTCCTACATAGATGAAGGAGACGTTTTTACGTACTTTAATCGTTTTAATATCCCTTATCTCAGTTATAGACGGATAATTCTTCAATACAAATACTTCACTATCATTAATGTCAAATCTAGAGCAAAAATCTTGCTTAGCTTCTAGGCTGGGAAATATCATAGGGTGTCTTTCTGCTAATTTTGCCTCAATTATCCTTACTCTATATATCCATCTCCTTCGAATAGTGCCCATCGTATACTTAAACCTCCTGAGTAATGTCATCCCTTCTAGGCCGAAAAAGGGATTGTACTTAACTTTATGGTAGAAATACTCTCGATTATCAATAGCCATGGGAACTCCTATCCTATCAACAATAACTCCTGCTATAGGGTTTATAGCTAAAACAACATCTGGCCTTAGGAGTTTTAGTATATCTTAATACGTCTAATTGTTCTACTTAACCAAGGCTCAAGTAATGAATAGACCAAACCCGGAATATGCACTTCTACACACTTAAAATTTTCATATTTCTTTCCGAAAACTAGACCTCGTCTATCTCTTAATTTTCCTACAAATGTTACCTTATATCCATGCCTTATCAGAGTATGAACCTCTCTTTCCAAACGTATGTCTGGGTATGCTTCTTGGCTTACCATAACTATGTGCTCGCTCAGGTTAATCACCTCCCCCTTAAATTAGATTACCCGTTTTATGTTCTGCAGAAACTCTATGAACGAATATACTTTTTCAACATTGCTAATAAGTCTGTAGAATTCTTTCTGAACAATATTATAGCGTACAAAATTGCATGGATGAATTAACGCTACGACAACTTCATCGCTATCTACAAGATCCACTACATCCTTTACTGTCTTTTTCATTTTTCTTGCAAAAGGTTCTATGTAAAATACACCACGGAAGTAAAATGAATTATCGATCTTAATACATCTTGTAGGTATTATGTGCTCATTTCCAGCAAAGTACTTAAGACCTGCCTTAGTACACCATTCTACATACTTCTTTGGTTCATAACGCCATGCATGCCTTCTGCTTAATTTTATGTCTCCATCTCCATGCTTTGTAAAACCATATATCCTTCTGTTAAACGCGCTCTCTATTTTCTTGACCTCCTCAATAAATTGCTCATACGTTACTGCGGAGAGTAAGTGAAGTCCTACTTCCAAGTTGTTATTACTTAGTATTACGCTTTTCAGCTTT
>JAGGUS010000144.1 GCA_021158375.1 Thermoprotei archaeon | reverse complement strand
GGGATTGGATAAGACAGAAAGCAGGACTAGATAGATATAAGCCAACGGAAGAGGAAATAGAGAGATATGTTGAAGAACTTAGGACTTACGAAAGATATGTAACTAGATTTCAATATCATGCTACGGACGAAGAAGTAAGATATGTTGTACGACAAATACCAGTCGAAGTTACTGGCGTGGCTACAGATCCAGTCGAAGTAAGCATACATAGGGACTTGCCTAGAGTTGAGACGAATTGTGTTAGAGGAGGAGCATTAAGAGTAATAAATGATGGCATAATAGCTAAGGCTAGGAAGCTCAAGAAAGTAATAGATAAGCTTGGTATCAGGGGTTGGGAGTGGATTGATAAGTTAATAGAGCTTAGGAATTCTAGCGAAAATAATAATAGCAACAATAATGCAGTAAAAGATAAGATAGTAGCTGAGGATAAATATCTAGCTGATCTAGTAGCAGGGCGGCCTGTATTCTCACACCCTTCAAGAAAGGAAGGATTTAGGATAAGATATGGTAGGTCTAGAAATACAGGCTTAGCAGCAATAGGCATTAATCCTGCAACAATGGTGATTTTTAATGATTTTCTAGCAATAGGAACACAGGTGAGGACAGAGCGACCAGGGAAAAGCGCAATAGTAGTTCCAGTAACTACAATAGAAGGCCCTATCGTGAAGTTAACTGATGGAAGCGTTATCCAGGTAAATGATGTAGAAACTGCAAAAAATATCAGAGATAGTGTCAGGGAGATAATATTCGCAGGGGACGTACTAGTTGCGTATGGAGAGTTCAAGGAAAATAATTACCCTTTAGTTCCAAGTGGATATTGCGAAGAATGGTGGGCTGAAGAGCTTAAATCAGTTATCAATAAGAGATATTCTGAAAGTCTTCTCCTTTACTTAGATAATGAATTACGAGAAATAATGAAGTTCGTAGAGGATCCTCTCCATAATAAACCTGATGCAGTACTTGCAATTAGAATTTCTGAAAAGTTTGGAATCCCACTTCACCCTAAGTTTACATATCTCTGGGATCTCGTCTCCATAAACGATGTATTATCTTTGAGAAAGGAGCTAAGGCAGAGCAAGATCGAAGTAAGCGAAAATGGTTACGTAAAAGCCATACGCTGTAAATTGACGAAGAGAGCCAAACGTACGTTGGAGCTATTAGGAGTTCCCCATAGGGTAATTAATGGAGAGGTAGTAATTGAGGAGCATGCTCCAATAATATATAGGCTATTTGCGCTTAATAGAGAGAAAGTCGATATAGGCAGGGCTAAAAGCGTAAAGGAACTACTCGAAAAAATCAGTGGACTTAAGTTAAGGGATAAAGTCACAATAGGAGTCGGCATTAGGATGGGAAGGCCTGAAAAAGCTGCACCTAGGAAGATGAAGCCGCCAGTACATGCACTATTTCCAGTAGGAGAGTACGGAGGTAGAACGCGTGATTTAGTATCAGCTATGAGACATAAAGTAGTAGTCCTAGATCTAAATCTGAGAAAATGCCCAAAATGTGGAGAAGTAACTTTTGAATATAAGTGCAGTAAGTGTAATGTTAGAACAGTCAAGATTAGAAAATGCCCAAAATGTGGAAGAGAAACGTTAAATAATATATGTAAAATATGCAATGAAAAGACTCAAACTCATTCGTATCAAAAAGTGCATTTAAGTGCATATATAAGGCAACTCGTAGATAAGTACAAAATAGGCCTACCAGAGGTCGTTAAGTGTGTTAAGGGATTAATAAATGATGACAAAGAGCCAGAACCGCTCATAAAGGGGATATTAAGAGCTAAGTACAACCTAATGGTATTCAAAGATGGAACGATAAGGTTTGATGCCACTAATGCGCCTTTAACTCATTTTAAGCCCAGAGAGATTGGAGTAAGCGTTGAAAAATTAAAGGAATTGGGATATATGTATGATTATAAAGGTAAACCTTTAGAGAGAGACGATCAGATAGTGGAGCTATACGTGCAAGACATAATAATACCAAGGACGTGTGCAGAGTACTTACTTAAAGTATCTAAGTTCGTAGATGAGTTACTGACTAAAGTATATGGAATGAAGCCGTACTATAATGCCGAACGCATAGAGGATCTCATAGGACATCTAGTAATAGGATTAGCGCCTCATACATCAGCGGGCATATTAGGGAGGATTATAGGATTTACGGATGCTAATGTAATATATGCTCATCCCTACTGGCATGCCGCTAAGAGGAGGAACTGTGATGGAGATGAGGATTCAATAATGCTGGCTTTAGATGCTTTACTTAATTTCTCAAGGCACTACTTGCCAAGTAAAAGAGGCGGTGTTATGGATTCACCATTAGTTCTTACGCTAATTATAGATCCAAGAGAAGTAGATGATGAAGTACACAATATGGATGTCGTCAATAAGTATCCATTAGAGTTCTATAAGTCAACAGAAGAGTCCCCCGGACCATCAGAAGTAAAGAGGTTAATAGAGATCGTTGAGGATAGATTAGGGAAGCCTAAAGCCTATTTCGAATTAGGGTTTACACACGATACAGCAGATATAAATGCAGGACCTAAAGATACTAGTTATAGGCTTCTTAAAACAATGGGAGAGAAGATAAACGCGCAATTGGAAATAGCAGAAAGATTATTAGCTGTCGACGTAAATGATGTAGCAGAAAGATTATTGGTAAGACACTTACTTCCAGATCTAGCAGGGAATTTGAGAGCATTTTCCACGCAGGGAATAAGATGCACTAAGTGTAATACAGTCTTCAGGAGACCACCATTAAGCAAAAAATGCCCATTTTGCGGAGGAAATCTTGTTCTAACAATACATCAAAAGAGTGTTGTGAAGTACCTTAATTTCATAGTGGAGATTGTGAATAAATATAGAGTAAGCAATTACATCAAGGAGAGAGTGAGAGTACTCGAAAGAGTACTTAAGTGGCTATTCAGCGATATTGAAGGTAAGGTAGTCTTGGACGAATACATCAAGGGGGTGCGTGAAGATGCGTATAAAAGAATTTCAGGAAATGATGCGTAAGATTTACTTTGAAAGAGATAAGAAGCGAGGGCTTGAAAGGACTTACATATGGCTTGTAGAGGAGATAGGAGAACTAGGAAGGGCGATAATATCCGGAAATAGAGAAGATATAGAAGGTGAAGTAGCAGATGTATTTGCATGGCTTGCTAGTTTGTGTAATCTACTAGATATTGATTTGGAGAAGGCATCAATAAAGAAATATCCGGGAGTATGTCCTAAATGCAGGAACTCCCCATGTACTTGTCCTTGACTCTAAGCGATCAGCCTCAGCAGGATTACTATAGTTATTAACAAGAAAGCTGAAAGTACTACAATAATTGGGCTTACCTTTAGTCCCTTTATCTCTTCCTCAAAAAACCTCATTAAACCTGCGGAGGTTACAGGCATTGGGCCTTCACGTCGTCTCCTTCTCGACATGATTACGCCCCCTATTAGATTCTACTATTAAATCGCCGTATTTTAATTTTCTTACTTCATCGGGACTCATTCTCATCACCTTAAGCTTCTCGGTATGAGGGGTTATTATCGAGCTATTACCAAAAGGATCCTCTATTATAAACGTGAAGTTAATTCTCCCTTCTAGAGCAAGCTTGAGCTTTCGTTTAAGCTCCTCATGTGCTTTTTTATTATCACCACATATTAGGTCGAGCATATCCATAAAGCGCAGTATGTAGCCTTCTATAGTAGTTATTTCACCTTGGGAGAGAGGCCCAGGCTCTATCATTAGATTTAATTCAGGAATTTTAATAGTCGCGGTACCAGATCGTACTACCTTAACGCTCAGGTCTGCTACATTATCTACCTTATACGAAATCCTAATGGGCTTACCCTGTTCTACATTAAATACATCAGTGTGACGAAAACCACATTTCTTACATTTAACACTCACTATGAGGATCTTACCAGTATAAGGTATTCTATGTAAGGCCTCGACCACATGAAGTGACTTATTAAGACATGAGGGACATGTATTTATATACTCATTAAGTATCTTGGGTTTATACTCTTCTACATGCATATACGCACATAGTTCTAAAGTGTGAGGTAATTTAAAAGATTATTGTTGTATAGCAAAAAGTAAAGCATGTATTAAAGTCGCTATAGGAACATTAGACTTTAATTTCAGAAAAGCGATGTTATAGTAGAGGAAAATATGTCGTTTATACCGAGTCCTGAGGACATAAGGCGTATGAGGATAAGAGCCGGATTAACGCAAAAGGAGCTTGCAGAGAGGGCTGGTGTGAGCCAATCGCTTATCGCTAGAATAGAGAGAGGGAGTGTTGATCCTCGACTTTCAACATTAAAGAGGATATTAAGCGCGTTAGAGGATGCCATGAGAGGTAAAGTAAGAGCGAAAGATGTCATGCATAGTCCAGTGATAACAGTACAGGTAAAGGATCCTATAGAGAAGGCAGCTCAGTTAATGTGGAGATATGGCATATCACAAATACCTGTGTTAAATGGCGATAGAATAGTGGGTACAGTATTCGAGGATAGCATAATAAAGGCAGTTTTAGATAATCCAGGAGAAGAAGTCGGCAAGTGGCCTGTTGAAAAGATCATGAGCGAAGTCTTGCCTATAGTATCTCCAGAGGAGAGCTTGGAGACGATATCAAGGTTACTTATGCGCGAACCTGCTGTTTTAGTTATCAGCAGGGGGAAGATAATCGGCATAATAACGAAGAGCGACCTCATAGCGCATAAACTACTTATATCGTACTCTGAGAGGAAGAGAGCCTAACTTTATATATACGTCCAGCCCTACTCCCCCTCCTATCAAGATAGCCGTTTTGGTAAAATCTAAGAAGGTATGTAGCTAAGGAGCTAAGCTTTACATCTATACCGTAATAACGCTTTAAGACTACTTGAAGATCTCTGCTTGTAAACCAATTGCCATTACCGAAGTGCATTAAGATAGCATCCCAAATTATATCCTTAAGTTGAGATTGTGAATCCCTTAAGGATCCATAATCATAATCAGAGTCCACCTTACCTGATATTAAACGTAACATCTCGAGTACTTGTAATACCTTCTGCTTAGAAACATCACTACCCTCAATTGTTATACTAATACGTTCCCCACTAGGTAGCCTATCCTCGATTTTTATCCTCAATGTAAGAGCACCTATCACAATATAGCTAGTGAGTAGCTATTATAGAAATCATGTAAAATAAAAGGTGTAGATATCGATTAAAATAAAGAATAAAGGAAAGAAATCAAATAATTTATTATTTTAACTAATATCTACACCTTTTAACTGGGATATCAAGCCGAACAGAGTATTAGGATATAGCTCCACAGGAAAAGAAGGGGTCCTAAGGACTACCTGTAGAGAGTTATAGTAGCGAAAGTTAATAGGGGAGTAAGATAGGAGAGTATTATTGCCAGAACTCAATACATCTACAGACTACTGCAAATATATGAGATTGAGAGGTGAGGAATACATATGGCACGATGTCCTGTATGTGGGCATAAACTACCTAAAGTTAAGATAAGGAAGGGAAAAATAGTTGTAATAAGATATGGAGAATGCCCTAATTGCAAGAAGGAGACTAAACAATAATTTCAGATGCCCTATAGATCCGAACATTCGCACCATAGTGTCTAGCGAGATCGGCAATAGCGATAGCAGTCTCAAGTCTAAGGCATTCTATCACACTTTTTTGTATTTGCACACCATCGTTAAGAACTGATTGAACTCTATATAAATTCTTGTAGAATGTTGGAGGGATATGTTTCGAGG
>JAGGUS010000249.1 GCA_021158375.1 Thermoprotei archaeon | reverse complement strand
GATGTATGGAGAGATTATAAGGGATCTACTCTTAAGGAATACTATAGAAACGTACAGGGAATATTTCAAGATCCCTATGCTTCATATAACCCATTATATAAGGTAAGGAGAATTATATACCAAGTATTTAACCTCATGAATGAAAGTCTAAGTGATGAGGAGAAATATAGGTTAGCCAGTAATGCATTAAGGGCTGTAGGTTTAAATCCTGAAGAGGTATTAGATAAATATCCTCATGAGTTAAGTGGTGGGCAAAGACAAAGGTTAATGATCGCCCGTTGTTATCTTTTAAAGCCTAAATTAATACTTGCTGACGAGCCTACGAGTATGATAGATGCATGTAGTAGAGGAATAGTGATAAAGCTTTTAAACGAACTTAGGGATGAATACAAAACATCAGTTCTCTTCATAACTCATGACTTAGGCCTAGCATACTACATAAGTGATCGCATATTAATAATGTATAAAGGACGTATTATAGAGACCGGTACGCCAGATGAAGTAATATCGCATCCTCAGCACGAATATACAAAGGCTCTTGTAGAAAGCGTCCCCTTACTCTATAAGAAATGGAGTGATTTCACTTAAGGTGATGAACATACGCTACTACTTGATGGAAAAACAATTGCTGACAATACTCCTATGGCTTTTCCTACTAGAGCTCATATGCGTGATTTATTATATTGCACACGGATATACTTGGCGATTTGAATTTAAGTATACATTGTTCTTACTTATAGTTACACTGCTAATTATTGTGCTTATACTAACACGTATAAGGAAAGAACTTAGAGATCAATACGTTACAAGGATATCGCAATTTCCTAACCATCCTCATACCCCTTAGTATTTATAGCACTAATATAAAGTCCCTTTAGAAAACGCTTAAATATTGTTAACTTTATACATGTAAATGATGTTGACCCGAAATTTTAATTCGCGAATTATCTTGACGACGTTCTGCATTTTAACCATACTGTTCCCGGTATTCTCCATAATAGCATATACCTCTGCTCAAGCAATACCAAGGAACGAGATTGTATGGATTGGCGAATGTACTGGTGCCGCAGCTCCAAGTGGATGGAACCCACTCCTGCCAGAGATATCCTGGGGAGTACATCTGATGTACTGTACGCTATTCCTATATAACTCAAGGGATAATGTATGGATACCGTACTTGGCATCGGGCTATAAATGGGTCAATGAGAAGACGTTAGACGTGTATATAAGGCCTGAGGCTACATGGTGGGACGGTGAGCCAGTTACAGCAGAGGACGTAAAGTATACGTTCGATTTAGGCAAGAAGTACACTACAACGTGGAGTGGTTATTGGGATTATCTAGACAAAGTGGAAGTAGTTGGTCCCAGGACTGTTAGATTTGTATTGAAGAAGATAAACTACTTCCAACTATTTGCTGCGTTGCATTCCGTATTCATTCTACCAAAGCATAGATTCGAAGAGTTAGAAGCTAAGCTAGGTGCAAAAATAACTGAGTTCAAAGATGACGATCCTAGTAAAATTATCGGTTGTGGGCCATATAGACTTATGATGTGGGCTGCAGACCACTGGATTTTCGAGAGAGTAGATAACTGGTGGGGTAAGGACATATTTGGGCTACCAAGGCCGAAGTACATCGGAAGGATAGAATATAAAGATAATACTGCTTCTGCATTAGCATTCGAAGAAGGGAAGCATGATGCCTCTACAGACTTCTATCCTGCAATATGGGAGTACTGGACTAAGAAGCACTTAGCTAGAAGTACTTACTTCAAGAAACCACCATACTTCCTATTAGGCGGTCCAATAGTACTGCTCATTACTTATGCAAAGTATCCATTAAACGATACTACTGTAAGAAGGGCAATAGCATACGCTATACCCTATAATGATGTGATAAGTAAAGCTTACTTCAACTATAGCGTAAGGGCTTCACCAACGTTAATAGTACACATATACCCAACATATGCTAAGTGGATTAACGAGACCCTAGTCAAGAAGTACGGTTATGACTATAACTTAGAAATGGCAAAGAAGATTCTTGATGATGCTGGCATTATCGATAGAGATGGAGATGGCATAAGAGAGATGCCCGATGGTACTAAACTAGGGCCATTCACTATCAGCGTACCTTATGGATGGACGGACTGGATGATGGCCTGTAAACTCATAGCAGATAATCTAAAGAAAATAGGAATTGACGTATCCACATACTTCCCGGATTATACCGTATGGTGGCAGAACATCATTACTGGAAAGTTCGACATGGTGCTAATGTGGACTGCGGATCCAGGTTTCGACCACCCATGGAACGTATTTAGAGTAGTCATGGACGATAGACTAACTGGCCCTGTAGGGCAGGTCTATCCAAGTGGCGATTATGAGCGCTATCATAACCCTGAAGTGGCGAAATTGCTAGATGAAGCTGCTGCTACGACTAACGAGACCGAGCTCGCAAAGATATACAGTAAGTTAGAGGAGATAGCACTGAAGGACTTACCTGCAATACCACTATTCTACGGAGCTGTCTGGTATGAATACTCTGAGGAGTACTGGGTTGGTTGGCCAAATGATGAGAATAGAGCTTGGTTCTCCACAGCAAGCCTATGGGGAGGGACCTGCGATAGCATGCCTGTGTACTGGTGTATAGCACCAAAAGGAGAGACCCCAACAATACCAAGCTGGGTAAGAGATTTACAGTTCCCAACATCGAAGTTCCTTGAGGATCTATCTAATACTATCAAGGCGCTCAAGACAAAGTCATTCTTAGAGAGGCTAAATATGACTGTAAATGACTTAAACCAGCGCTTATCTAAAGTAGAGTCTACAGTAACAGACCTCTCAGGCAGAATATCCGGTCTTAGTAGCGATATAAGCTCTCTCAAGTCTACAGTAAATGCATTAAGTGGCCTTAGCGCAAAGGTGGAGGAGCTCTCAGGCTTGAAGAGCAAGGTGAACGCCTTAATAGCTGTAGTTGTAGTAGAGACTATAGTCCTATTAGCTCTCATAGTAGTAGTCTTACGCAGAAAACCTGGAGCTTCTTAAGCATACTGTTAATAATCCTTTTTATTTTATCTGATATTCTGACTATAATTAAATCCTGATTTCTTAACATTTTTCATAGTTAGGTATTTAGGTATTCATCCTAACTCCTCATGTAGCGATGGCCTATGACATCCAGAGGCATAGCTAAATGAAGATACTCTATTCAATTTATACTGTCATAACAGTACTAGTATGCGTCCTTAGTTGATATATACCTCTTACCGTATCATTCATAGATAACGAACCTGCACTATTGATCCTATTTTTCACAGTATACCCCCATTAACTATATCATTAGCGTTATTTCTCTACTGATTGCCATGATATTGTAATTTCAATAAGAAGTTACACCGTAAAGGGCAATAGGCTAATAGTTTAGAAGGGAGTTTGGTGAAAACGAAAATAGTATCCCTATCCTTAAGATAAATGGCATTGAGTATAAGCAGAGACCATTACAAAGGGTCTTAGGGCTAGTTACACTAGGTTTTCGTACAGTTGCTAAAGGCACATTTGTACCTGAAGTCGTATTTGCTCACATGGATGTCCAGGAGACAAAATACTGTTAGAGAGCAGATTGAGAATGCTCAAACTAGTCCCAAAAGGAGACGTTTGAAAAGCAAGTGTTAAAGGAATTAAGTAAGATACGTGCCTTATTAGAAAGAATGACTAATCAATAACATCTATAATTACCGCCTATTTTAAATATGACGGGATAGGAATGAAAAGTTATAACTTATTTATATTATACTAGTTATAATTGTGCGACGTATCAATCTTCTCATACCAAGAAGGCCCAGAAATATGTTACTATCAAGTATAGCGCTTATAATGGTAATACTCGTCTTATTAACTATGCTCATAGCTCCTAGAGAGTATGAATTATTTCAATTCTACATACCATGGGACGATTCCTCAAGTACAGCGACCAGCGTAAGCTCATGGACTATTAAGCAAAGCAGAACCATTGGGCGAGTATATGTGGGAGCTGATGGTCATTTCTATGTTAATGGTAAACGGATGAAATTCTTTGGCGTTAACATAGGAGGTGGCGCAATCTTCCCAAGAAAGGAAGATGCTGAGAAGATCGCTAAGAGGCTTGTCAAATTAGGAGTGAATCTAGTTAGACTACACGGGCTTGATGCTGAATGGGAAGAAGTTAATATATTTGGCGGCTATAGGGCTAAGGATACTAGGCACTTCGATCCTAATTATTTAGATAGATTAGACTATTTCGTTGCAAAACTTAAGGAAAACGGAATATATGTTAGCATAGGCCTACTTGTTGCTCGTAAATTTAAATCAACGGATGGACTTCCACCCGAGATAGAGAAAATGGATAGAAAGGATCAACATGCATTGATTTTCATCGATCCTCAAGTCAGAGCGCTTTATAAAGAATTCGCTTACAATCTTCTAAGACATCGCAATCCCTATACTGGTATGACCTATGCCGAGGATCCAGTTGTAGCCTTCGTAGAGATCGTAAATGAAATGGGTACATGGTTTTGGTATCTCCTTACCGATCTCGTAAGCAGACTCCCTCAAATATATAAAGAGGAACTTAGAGAAAAGTGGAATACATATCTTAAGATGCGATTTGGGTCAATAGAAGAAGTTTTAAAGACATGGGGTATTAATGACATAGAAGCTCCTGTAATAACTAAAGATCTATACTGGAGATCTCCTCAGTTCATCAGGGAGGCATGGATCGACTTCCTCTGGCATTTAGAGTTAGATACATTCACTGACATATATGACTTCTTGAAGCAGAAAGTCGGCTGTAAGGCACTAATCATTGCATCTACATGTTGGTTTAGTCCTCTAAATATAGCATCTAAGTTTGATGTAGTTGATGCCCATGCATATTGGCAGCATCCGAAATTTCCAGAAAAACAATGGGATCCACAGAACTGGTACGTATTAAATGAACCAATGGTAAATCATCCCGCTGAAAGTACTATAGTAAGACTTGCTAGCTTTAGAGTCTATGGAAAACCATTCACTGTTAGCGAATATGATCATCCAAATCCAAACACGTATGGCCCTGAAGGAACATTGATTTTAGCTATATACGCTGCTCTGCAGGATTGGGATGGCATCACCTATTTCACTTATGGTGAACTTGATGATTGGGATGCTAGAAGGTTACGAGGGTACTTCGATATAGACCAAAATCCAATTAAGATGGCCTTAATGCTTCCCGCATATATGATATACGTAAGAGGAGATGTAAGTCCTGCAAAAGAATACGTAGTTGCTGACCTATCTATCGGTAGTGAACAAAGGTTTTTAAAGGACTTCAAATACGCTACTGCAATAGATGTAGGAATTTCTCAGGAAATGGCGCTTATCCATAAGATAGCGACGGTTACTTTGAGTTCACCATCTCCGCATGGTAGAGTATTAGGCCCCTCAGAAGTAGCATTACCACCATCAGTTAAGAGCGGAATATTCGCATCTGATACAGGAGAAGTAATATGGGATGTATCTAAAAAGGATAGAGGTGTAATAATTGTAAACACTAACAGGACAATAGCATTAATAGGTTTTATAGGTAGAAGGAAATTTAGCCTTAGAAGGATCACTATAGAAGTTGATAACACAATACTGGATGGATGGGGAGTATTGACCTTAATAACGAGAGAAGACGAGGATTTCTACAATTGGAGTAAAATATTGTTAATAGCTACTGGTTATGTTACGAATAAAGGAATGGTGATTAGGGACTACGAAACCAGAGAAGTACTGGCAGTTGGATCAACTAAGATGAAGGACTTAAGAAAACTAAGGGGGAGAAAGATCACATGTCTATTTCAATGGGGTAAAATCGGAGATTGGGGGGAAGGCCCAACTCTAGTTGAAGGACTAAAAGCAACTATAAAGATTAAGACAAATAAAGAGATTGAAGTGTGGGCGTTAGATAGCAGGGGCAACAGAGTTACTAAATTACCTATATCCGCTAAAGGAGAGTACAAAGTATTTGAAATAGATCCTAAATACAGAACAATATGGTATGAAATTATAGCTAAAGATTGATCGTAATTATTGCGTTTATTCCAGTCCTTATTTTAAGCTTGAAGTGATCTAAGCTATAATAGGTCAAGATACTATTAGCATGATCGTTAAAGTCCTCCTAATAATTTCTTTTTGTTAAGACTTAAATCGTCTAAATTATGATTAAGGTTTTGGGGATCAATTAATGAGGTATGTATATCAACATGTAATATCTTCTGGCATAGTTCTAGGGGGGCTTGGTACTGGTTCTCTAGAGATCAGAGCGGATGGATGTCTTCATGAATGGCATATATTCAATAATGGCCCATGGAGTAGTAGACGTGAAGAAAGGCGTCTTCAAGTTATGGATATTAACGATAGCTTCTTTGGAGTCAGAGTTAAAAGGAATGAACGGATAACGGTAAGGCTTCTCAGAGCGAGGAGTTATGAGCTTGGAGCAGATCCATATAGGCTTCCTTGGCTCAAGCCAGTAGACCGCATAACCTTCACTGGTAGACCTCCATTAGCATTTCTAGAGTATAGCGATGAGCGGGTTGACGCAAAGGTATCCCTTGAAGCATTAAGTCCATTTATACCTGGGGATGTGAAGAATTCAGCATTGCCTACCGCATTATTTAAGTTTGTAGTTGAGAACCCTACTGAGGATAACTTAGAGGTAGACCTCCTCTTCGCTATAAGAAACCCCTTCTCAGGTCTAGATAGAGGAGTAATTTCATCAACTAGTGTTAAAAAGGAAGAAAGATATGTGGCTATCATTATGCGCGGAAGCAATCTATCTCCAGATCATCCTATGTATAACGGATCGTTAGTAATCGCTACTACTGAGAAAGAAGCATCATCTACTGCATACGTCAAAAAGGACTTCGAAGTTCTTAAGAGAATGTGGGTTGACTTCAGAAAAGATGGTGTATTAGACGGACCTAGTGAATATGAAGGAGCGGATCCACATTATGGTATCATAACGGTTAAGGTGAAACTAGATCCCAAAGAGAAAAAGGAAGTATTATTCATACTCGCATGGTTCTTTCCAAACCACATAGATGAGGAAGGAACCGTACTTGGACACATGTACGAAAACTGGTTCAGTTCAGCAGAAGATGTAATCAAGTACGTTATCGAAAACCTGAGTTACCTTTATGACATCACTAAGAAGTTTCATGATGTATTATATATAGATACTAACATAGAGCCTTGGCTCTCTTCATTAATAGGCTCTCAAATAACTACACTACAGAAAGCTACTTGGTTTACTAAAGATGGTAAATTCGGCATATGGGAAGGCTATCACGATCCATACTATGCTGGCCCTGGCTCATCAGCATTCAATACAACAGACGTAATGTATTATGCTTCAATAATGTTATTAATGCTGTTCCCAGAGCTTGAAAAGAAGTTCTTACTTCAACATGCAGAGTGGATACTCTCTCCAGATGTCGAACCATACTATACCCTTTACGCTTTGGCTATACCTGAAAACATGAATGAGTTCAAGAAAATTGTAGCTAAAGATCCATCAATAGTAACTGATTTCAATAAAATAAAGAAGACTGTTGAAAAGATAGTCATGAAGACTGGAAAAGATCCCAGAGGTAGGGTAATGCACTATTTCGGCCACTCACTAAAGAGGCCAGATTCCTATCATATGGTAGACCTCATGCCTAAATACATACTCATGGTATATCGGGATGCTTTATGGACAGGTGATGAAAAATTAATAAAGAATTTATGGAACGACTTAAAAGAGATCATAGAGTGTATATTAAGGATTCAT
>JAGGUS010000304.1 GCA_021158375.1 Thermoprotei archaeon | reverse complement strand
GTTGATGCGGGTATTAGATTCATTTCCTCTAATGTGCTGTGTTTGATATTTTTTGTTACTACGATTACTTTATTGTTCATTAGCACTTGTTCTAGCTTCTGTACTTCCCATTGATCTCTAAGTGGCTCGTTCTTCTCTATATATTCTAGAATTCGCTTGGGGTCTTTATCGATTGACGCGAGTTCTCTGAAGTGTTCATGGCCTACGCCATCTATGCATTCCGCAAACATTATTACAATGCCTCTTCTCTTAGTTACTCTAGAACCCGTCACCATACCCTTTACGGCTTGATACAGATTTCTATCTAATGGATAACCACCATTCGTTACAATCGTTATGTCAGCTTTAAAAGGCACGGGAATCTTAACGTATTTATCTAGTATGTTAACACCCGCTCTATGTGCTCTGTATGGATCTCCAGCGACTACATTGACTATATTTTTCTCCTTGTCGAGTATCACATGAATTATGAACTTATAGTTCTTAACCATTTTGGAAGCTTCTAACATATCTTCATGTATGGGATTTCCATCTAAGTAGCCATAGTCCGCTTTAGGATGGGCTAACATCTTGTAGCTATGGTTTTGATAAACTGTCTTAGTCCCGGATATCCCAGGCAATATAAGCTTCCTACCACCACTATAACCAGCGAAGAAGTGAGGCTCTATTAGTCCAATACCGATGATGAGATCGGATTCCACAACATTTTTATTGACGTAAACTTCGGTGGCAAATGATGTTCTACCTAGGTATACCAGATCTTCGTCTTTATCTGAATCGTGACTAAGAACCTCATACTCATCAGATATCTCTTTTCCTACAAGCTCTATTATCTCCTGTCTTCCATGAGGCTCGTGAAGTCCTGTGGCGACTATTATTTTTATTGATTCGCTAGGTACGTTGAGTTCTCTTAGATTAGGCAATAGGGCCTCTAAGATCATTCTATTTGGTGTTGCTCTTGTCTTATCCGTTATCAATATAGATATGCTCTTTGCGCCTCTAACTAAACGCTCTAAAGGTTCAGTACCTATAGGATTACTCAGGGATTTCTCAATTAGCTTATAACACTCTATTGGAGGGACGCCTCTAGGAATCTTTGAATATATGACTGATGTCTTATTGTCCGGTAACTCAAGCTCTACACTGCTCTTACCATACGGAAAAGAGATGTTCATTAAGATCACCTTAGTCAGGTATGACCTTGTTTGGATTGAGGATATTATTTGGATCCACTATGTGTTTTATGCTCTTCATGAGATTGATCCATTCATCGCCTAGTATTTTGCGAACATATTTCCTTCTTATAAATCCAATTCCATGTTCGCCAGTTATGGTACCGCCCAGTCTTATAGCAAGATCATAGATCTCATCAATCACCTTATCTAAAGTTTCGCTAGAGGATCCGTGTTTAGGCACGTGTACGTGAATGTTACCATCGCCAACGTGTCCATAGGCAGGAAGCCATATATCGTATTTCTTCTCGATATTTATAAGGCCTTTAATAAAATCATCAATAAGGCCAATAGGAACGGTAGTATCGAGGATATCATATGTCTTATCTTTTAATGCAGAGTATATCTCACTTCGGATTTTAAGTAATGTTTTCTGTTCGTCTTCACGTTGAGCTACTACGGGTTCTAATGAACCTTCGGATCTAGCTAGTTTATCTATGTATTCTAGCTCCAGATAAATTACGTCCTCTAAGGCTTCAGCTAGGATAAGCATTAGAAAAGCGTCACCCTCGCTTACAGGCCATGTGAGACCTAGATGCTTAGCTGAAGCTTCTATAACCTTTCTATCGAAGTACTCTATAGCTAGGGGAGAGAGGCCGGAATGTAATATCTTCTTGGCCGTCCTAAACGCACTTACCCTATCATTAAATGGAAGGACTATTGTAGCGGTATAGTTCCATCTCGGATAGAGCCTTAGGTAAGCCTTGGTTATAACACCTAAGATTCCTTCACTACCTATGAAGAGATGCGCCAGATTATATCCCATATTATTTTTTATCGTCTTGCATCCAAGCCTAAGGATATCACCGTTAGGTAGAACTACTTCGATACCGAGAACGTAATTCCTCATAACGCCCGTCCTAACTGCCCTTGCACCTCCTGCATTACAAGCTATTAATCCTCCTATAGTAGCACCTTCATCACCTGGATGAGGAGGAAACATTAAGTTGGCCTTCTCAACTTCTTCTATGAGCTTACCAAGGGTTACGCCAGCTTCAACTTCAGCGACCATATTGTCTACATCTATACATATATTGACGAGCCTTTCAAGGGATAGTATTATACCTGGTTTGGTCGGTATAGCTCCTCCTACGAGACCAGTACCACCGCCTCTAGGATAAACAGGTACATTATATTTGTTAGCTAGTTTAAGAACCTTAGCAACCTCTTCAGTACTTCCAGGCTTAACTACAACGACCTTAGTACTTGGAGGGGGTCTTACAGGAGGAGCTGTCTCGTCGCATAGATATCTCTCAATTGCTGCCTTTTCTTCAACAACCCATATATCACCAAGAATTTCTTTGAGATCCTTAACTAGAGAATTATATTTATCCACGTCCATAATAAACACCTAAGTCCTTCTCGTTAATCTTATTTTCCTTATTTCATCTAAAAGTTTAGGTACTATTTCATATATATCCCCCACGACGAATAAGTCGCTATATTTTGCTATAGGCGCGGATGGATCGATATTAATTGATATCACTACTTCAGAATCCTTCATACCAGCTATATGTTGAGGTGCACCTGATATGCCAAGGGCTATGTATATTTTTGGGCGAACTATATTACCGCTAAAACCAACTTGTCTATCTCGATCCATCCAGCCCATATCAACTAATGGCCTGCTAGATGCGAGGATTCCACCTAGCTCTCTTGCAAAATCTTCAAAGATCTTTATATCTTCTCTACTCTTAACCCCCTTGCCTATCGATACTATGATATCGGCATCTGCGAGCCTTATCTGTTTTACTTTAGGTTTGCCGATTACCTTTACTT
>JAGGUS010000010.1 GCA_021158375.1 Thermoprotei archaeon | reverse complement strand
TTGCTAGAAAAAGGTATAAAGCCAGTCTACGTATTTGACGGAAAACCCCCAGAAATGAAGGATCTAGAGATACTTAAGAGAATGAAGATTAAGAAAGAAGCGGAGAAGAAGTATGAAGAAGCTTTAAGAAGAGGGGATCTAGAGGCAGCCAGAAAATATGCACAAAGAGCACTTAGGTTAACTGAGCCTATGGTAAGAAGCGCGAAAATGCTCCTAGAGTTAATGGGAATTCCATATGTACAAGCGCCATCCGAAGGAGAAGCGCAAGCAGCATATATGACGAGAAAAGGCGACGCTTGGGCTACTGCGAGTCAAGATTACGATTCATTACTTTTCGGAGCTCCAAGACTAGTAAGAAATCTCACGATAAGTGGAAGAAGGAAATTACCAGGTAAGGATGTGTACGTTGAGATAAAGCCAGAAATAATAGATTTAGAGGAAAGCCTAAGAACATTAGGCATAACAAGGGAACAGCTCATAGACATAGCAATATTATTAGGTACTGACTACAATCCAGACGGCGTAAAAGGAGTTGGTCCTAAGAGAGCTCTTAGATTAATAAAGACATATAAGTCGTTAGAAAAAGTATTGCCGATAGTGAATGGAGAGTTCCCAGTCGATCCATTAGAGATAAGGAAGTTCTTCCTCAATCCCTCCGTAACTGATAATTATGTTATAGAATGGAGGGAGCCTGACAAGGAGGGATTAATAAAGTTCTTATGTAAAGAACATGATTTCTCAGAAAATAGAGTAGAGAAAGCCATAAGGAGACTTGAAAAAGCAATGAGACAGATAAGAACGCAGAGTAGCTTAGAGGAGTGGTTCTCTTAATATGAGAGAGGAGGAGTTCTTTCGCAAAGAGAGAGAACGATTAGTAAGGCAATTAGAAGAAGAAGGAATATTGAAGGATCCGCATGTTAAGAGAGCGTTATTGAAGGTACCACGTGAAGAGTTTGTATTACCAGAATATAGGCGCTACGCATATGTAGATAGACCTTTACCGATACTTGCGGGACAAACAATATCAGCACCACATATGTGCTGTATAATGTGCCAAGCACTCGAATTAAAACCAGGGCATAAAGTACTTGAAGTCGGTACGGGTAGCGGATATCACGCTGCATTATGTGCTGAAATAGTAGCTCCAGAGAATAGTGAAAAGAAAGGGCATGTTTATACAATCGAAATAGTTCCGGAACTCGTGAAGTTCGCAATGGAGAACCTTAAAAGGGCTGGCTACCTGGATAGAGTTACAGTAGTTCATGGAGATGGAACTAAGGGATTGCCAGAATATGCTCCCTATGATAGGATTCTAGTAACTGCAGCAGGGCCAGATGTGCCGCCGCCATTAATTGAACAACTAAAAGAGGGGGGAAAACTTGTAATGCCGATAGGGCCGCCCTATGGATTGCAGATATTAGTCCTTGTAGAGAAGGATAAAAACGGTAAATGCAGGTATAGGAATTTAGGAGGATGTCTTTTCGTAAGCTTAAGGGGAGAGTACGGATGGAAATAGAGGAGGAGTTTATCGCATGGGGACATCCGAACATAAAGGCATTACATAGAAGTACGCTTGAGATAACTAAAGATCCATATGTAACCCCTAGAGGAGACTGCATAATAGCAGTAAGGGCTACCAAGGCAGTTAGAGATCTCTCAGAAGACTTCAAGTCTATGGCGAGAAGAAAAGAGGCGGAAATCACCTTGATAATAGAGGTTGGCAATTTTAAAGAGGTAGTGAAAGGGTACGGACATCCAGATCTAGAATTTTTAGATGAGAGGAGCATGGTTGTTAGGAAGAGCGATTATATCTGTCCTAGAACATTGATGATAAGAGCTAATAAGGCAGCGATAGATCTAGATAGGAGGTTAATATCTCTGTTAAGGAACCCTAATACTATAGCTAGAATTAGGATCATCGTTTCCGTTTAACATAGAGATCCAATACTATATAGCGTCGTTTAGGACTCACCTCTTTTACAATGCGAGAATATAATACATCAATTATGTCCCATCCTAAGCTAGTCAATTTAGACCTTATCTTAGAGAGAGATAAGGCAATGGGATCAGGTTCGTTTTCAAAGGAATAGACATGTATCACTCCCTCATCATTAAGAAATAACAGTGCATGCTCTAAAAAGCTATAAGGATCATCGGGAAAGTTCATTATAACCCTATTAGCTATTCCACGCAGATATTCGGCGACCACTCGAGAATCAGAACAGATAGGCACTACAGCTCCTTTAAGCTTACGCTTATTCAATCTTATGTTCTTGATTAAACAGCGATAGGCATATGGATTTATATCGATGGCATATACGAGTGCTTTTCTAACGGAAGCAATGTGAATTGCAAAAGGACCTACCCCACTAAACATATCTATAACGTATTCCCCATCCTTAGCAAGAAGTGCAATGCGCCTATGCTCGTTTGCTAATCGTGGAGAGAAATAACATCTCTTTACATCAACTAAAAACGATAGCCCGTACTCCTTATGCGTTGTTAGCTCAATTTGTTCTCCTGCAATGTGTAACAAATGGGGTAAGCGGAATTTACCTTTAATAGTACCTACCTTAGCGTACACGCATTTGACATTCTTATGTATTTTGAGGATTGCTTCACCTATATACTTGGATACTTTTAATAGTTGCTCAGGAAGTTGAATTATGGCTACCTCACCTATAATATCAAAAGATCTAGGAAGGCGTGATAGATCTTCCTTAGGAATTAGGCCTACTAATAGATCGCGGTAAGATCGATGATGCTGCATATTAACTATAAAACCTATAACAGTTTCAATCAAAAATAGTTTCGCTTCGATAAGTACTGTATCTCTCCCTTACATAGCGGCTTCCAGACATGTTCATAATATCCTTGGCCAGCTCATATAGACCTACTATGCTACTGGATATTATATTTGCTAACGGACTCCGCTTAGGCAGTAAATATATACTTCGATAACGGCTAGAAGTCCGATAGAGGCCCAAATCCATGGCGCTAAGCACCCTAAGTACATTGCCTATCATTAGTAGATATGGGGGAGATTCCTTTAGGTAACATACCTTTGCTATCCGCTTAGGATATATTGATATCAAGGTACCGTTCGTATTCTTCAATAGTAGACGTATAGCCAGTAGAGTTTCCAGCTCAATTACTGGCTCAGAGTATTTGCGCAAGGTACCAATCACCCCCCTAGTGAAGATACCAGCAGAATCAACTCATTGATGTTATCCAGAGAGCGGCCCATTCGGATCTCAAGCAATTTTTTAATAGCTCCGAGAACGAAGAGATTTTTTCGAAATAGATGATTGCCGTCATTTAATAATGCGTCAGAAATTCCTTTAAGAAGATATTTAATCTCCTTATCACTAAGGGTATTGCTTATTGTGCTTAAGTCCTCAGTTATGTAGTTAATGAACTTCGATATCCACTCATAAAGATCATTAGAGGATACTTCAATCCTAATAGATATAGAGGTAGACGTATTGAATATTGCCAAAGCGCGTAATAACTTATCAGCAAGTGAGGTAGACGCTACGTAGTAGCGGATTATATGATTGTTATCCTTGAGCACAGCTCTTACTAGTGAGAAGCCAAGAAGCCAATATCTTAAGTTACTACTATCATCATAGCGGAGCAGAGTAAGCGCATTAGGCAACAAAGGAGTATAAAGAGATATAAAGCGTCCAATAGCCTTAGCGCTGCTTAATTTTATTAGTTCACCGTTTTTACCATCAATTACACGCACATCCTCAATGCCATCTAAGCGCAAATAATGAAGCACAAGATCGACTAAAGCCTCAGGAGTATTGAAAGATAAGCTATTACAGGATATACTGCCAGTCGCCTCTGCAAGACCTTGTATAAGATACCTAGTCTTCGGTGATGAAGAAATACCTAATTTAAGCAATGTAATTATAGAGTCTATGTCGCCGTTAGAACGTAGTATAGTATCTATTAGTCTAGCTAACATACAGCTCCTTAACAGGGCACTACATTCACCAGTAACCTTGAAGTCTAGTCCAATTAGCTGGCATATATTAGTAAATACAACGAAAGGAAGTCTCTTCTTAAATTTCACCTTTATGGTATCTCCATTGATATTACTAGAAGTAATTATAAGGCCTAATAGTCTATATAATAGCGGCTCTTTAAGTAGATCATTAGTTGTGTTCATTTATGCCACCATTGTATAAAATATGGCATATTACTGATAAGCTTTATTACTCCAAAAATAATTACTCTGATTCATTATTATGGAGAAAATAGCTTTAGGGCAAGACAATTGAAAGATAAGGAGATTGATGAGAGTATATAAAGGTGGAGGGAGCAAAGCGTCTATCCATAATTTTTACTAGTTGTAAAAATTTCAAACATAGATAATTGACTGAAATGTGGTGGGCCCGCCGGGATTCGAACCCGGGACCTCCGCCGATCTCAGGATACCCTTGTGAGGGCGGCGTCCTAGACCGAGCTAGACCACGGGCCCTACACTAATAGAGAGTTTTTAGAAAAATATTAACTTTTACTTAGCCTTGCGCTAGATTTCATCTTAGCCATGCTACTCCTTAATTGGCTCTAGCACTATATGAGCTGAGGTCTCCTTAATTCCGTCTATTAGCGATACTGATTTCAGGAACTCATCCAATTTTGCTTGATTTACTACGGCTATTAGATCTACTTCGCCTGTGACCCTATAGATTTTCTCAGCAGGTAACTTTGATATGGATTCATATGCTTCTTTTCGTTTTGCAGGTTCAACTTTAATTAACACAAATGCAGTAGCGGTCTGAAGACCGAGAAGCTTGAGGGCTTTTTCAGTAAGATCGATAAACCCTCTACCAGTCCTAATGATTCCTGCCTCTTTAAGCTTCCTCAAGTGAATATTAAGAGCTTGACGAGTTATGTTGAGTTCCCTAGCCAATTCTTCCTGAGACTTATCAACAGTATATACATGAAGGGATCTGCTCTTCTCGTAGAGTAGTCTCAGTATTTTCAATTGTCGTTCAGTTAGTGAGATCTCCTCTAAACTTTTTTGACTCATAAGTCCTTCCCCATTTACACATGTATAGAAATACCTATATATGTATTCTCATTACATAACTTTGAAAGTCGAGGGGTTACTGTGGCTCTTAACGGCGTTGCAGAGGTCTATGTTGGTAAGAAGGCAGTGATGAATTACGTATCGGCATGTTTAACGCTATTTCACGATGGAGCAAAAGAGGTGGTCATTAAGGCGAGAGGAAAGTCTATATCGAAAGCTGTAGATGTTGTAAGAATACTAAGGGAGAATTTTATAAGGAATATTAAAATAGAAAACATCGAAATAGGAACTGAGATAATAGCAGGTAGAAATGGAAAACCATTAAGTCTCAGTACGATATCGATTAGATTAACTCGGGAGGGAAGTGTGTGAAAACACCAATATGCTATTTCGATATTAAATC
>JAGGUS010000159.1 GCA_021158375.1 Thermoprotei archaeon | reverse complement strand
ATATTGGCATTAATAGCGCCTAGACCTCTACTTCTCATTAATGGAATAAAGGATCGTGGCTTTACTATACTAAGAGCTAGAAAGGCTTACCTTAGGCTCAAAGAGATCTATAAAACATTAGGCTTTGAAGATAGAGTCGCCCTCGTTGAAGTGTACAGCGGCCATGGTTATTACAAAGAAATGAGGGAAGCCATGTATTCTTGGTTTGATAAATGGCTTAAAGGAATTAAAACTCCCGAGAAGACGGAAGAGGATATAGTAGAGGTAGAGTCAGAAATCTCAGATAATTTGAACTGTTTTAGGGAATTTCCACGTGACACCATTACATTGAAAGACATATATTATAACAAGGTAATCGAACTTCGTAAAAATAGGCAGTTAAGTGATCCAAATGCATGGGTTAACTTACGAGACAAATTGAGAAAGGACATCATTGCAGATGTATTTGGAGGGTTTCCTGAGAATTGTCCTCTAAATGCTAAAACTGTAAATGTTATTGATACCAATGAATATCATATCGAGCTTATTTCATTTAGGAGTGAACTTGATATAATAATACCAGCCGTGCTCATAAGAAGAAAGGAAGCAAAATACACAAAATATCCTGTAGTAATATATCTTACGCCTCTCGGAAAACGTGTTGTATTGGCCCGAAGAGAAGTAAGAGAACTAGTAGATAGAGGTTATGCCGTCCTTTCGATAGACTATAGAGGAATAGGTGAAACGGAGTATGATGAACTCATCGCCGTCAAGAACTCAATAGTGATTGGAAGGCACATACTTGGAATGCGTGTATATGATGTCATCAGAACACTTGATTACATAGGCACTAGGAAAGATTTAAATAAGCACGCTATCTCCTGCTGGGGAGAAGGTGAAGCAAGTATTATCGCATTAATAGCAGCAGCACTAGATGATCGAGTTAAAGATGTCAGAGTATATAAACTACCAGCTACTTTGGAATCCAAGGAAGGATTCAATCTCTCCCCAAGTATATTTGCACCAAATATGCTCAAGTATGCAGATATACCCGAGTTAGCTGCAATGGTAGCCCCTCGTCATTTAACTATAGTAAAACCTATGGATCCTCTACTTAGACCCTTAAATTACGAGAATGCTCTTAAATTGTTCGAATTCACAATTAAGATATACAAAACTATGAATGCAGAAAGTAATTTCACTATTCATGAAGACTAATTCGCATAAAACTAGTTAATCTTAAATTTTTCTCTATTGCTATACTAACAACGAGGTATTGCTAGTGAGCATTAATAGTCGTAAAATACCTAAATTAGTACTTACAGTAGCGCTGATAGTTATAGTATTCACTGCAGGAATGTTTGTAGGCATAGCCGTATATAGGACGTGGTTTCTAAGACGTAGAATTCCTCACATAATGCCAAGACGCGTGCCACCATCTATTGGCATCATAAGGCTCTATGGGTATATGCTAAGCGATTCGGATAGAGAACTCTACGTAAGATCAATATCTTATGCATTAAGGAATAATAGCATAGTCGCTGTAGTTATTAGAATAGATTCCCCTGGCGGATATGCCTCAATTGTAGAGGATATCTATCGCTCCGTATTGCTCCTACGTACTCAAAAGCCTGTAGTAGCAGTAGTGGAGGGAATAGCAGCATCTGGTGGTTACTATGTGGCATTGGGCACAGACTTCATACTAGCTGAACCCTCATCGTTCGTAGGAAATATAGGTGTAATAGTATATGCTCCGCCCTTAGTCATACCATCGGAGGGAGTGCTCGAATCAGGTCCCTATAAGTACACAGGTTTTTCCTTAAAGGAGTTTCCTTTCATAGTCCGGCAGGCCTTTAATAACTTCGTAGAAGCGCTTTACGAAAACCGTAAAGATAAGTTAAAGGCTAATATAGACAACGTGACTACTGGAAAGCTCTACATAGGCGTAGATGCATTTAAACTAGGGCTAGTGGATGGTCTAGGTTCATTTCTAGATGCCTTAAACCTGGCCGCAAGAATGGCTAATATAACGCAATATAACGTAGTTGATATAACGGCGATCATAGAGAGACAGTTAAATCTTACCTCGATAGGAACAGTCTTATGGAAAAATGGCACGCACTTAAGCTTAAACATCATAAGGCACTTTCACAATGATTCCATAGGAATCTATTACCTAGCCCCATATTATATAACCTCCGGAAAATACCTCGATGTAGTAGAGCAGTATATCCCTCCATCACCATGGTATCAGCAACCTACGAAAGAGGAGTTCCCATTAGATCTATCCCATGCAATACTTGTAGATGAATCGCATGGTAATGCATTTAATCCTATTGTATTTGGTGTATTCTTCGGCCTCTTCGTAAAATATGGTTATAAGGTAATTCTTATTGATAGTACGATGAACTTAACGTCTTTATTATCTAAAATGCCTAAAGCATTAATAATATTTACGCCAACAAGAGCATACTCGCCTAATGAAATAAAGGCAATTAAAACCTATGTAGAGGATGGAGGCAAGCTAATGTTAGTTTATGATCCTTCTGTGAGCTTTGCGACGTATATCAATAATATCTCGCAGGAGTTCGGCATGCTGTTCTCCAATGGCTATCTATACGATTTAAAAACGAACTACGGTATATATAGGAACATAATCATAACGAACTTCACAGAATGTCCTATAACGAAAGGTGTAAGCAAAATAGTCCTCTTTACAGCAACTCACATATATACTCCATACGGTAT
>JAGGUS010000002.1 GCA_021158375.1 Thermoprotei archaeon | reverse complement strand
TTACATAGTTAGCTAAATAAAACAAACAGGGAAGACCCATACGGACTTCTTGAAGATCACGTAAAACGAACTCCGACCAAGATTTAGGGTCATCAGGTCGCCCCCTAGTTAATAATCGTTTATACCTAGTGCCAGGAGATGCATGAATATATACGAGCTTTATTTCATCAAAATGTTTTTTAAATTCTAAGTACTCGAAGGCGCTTCTAAGCCCATCTATGACGACTTTATCATACCTCTTTAACTTAACCATCTCAACACAAGCCATGGCAATAGCAGCAGGGCCCCTTTCTTGACGTAGCCTTTTAGCGAGGTATGCTAATGATTGCCTGTTAATAGGGAGTCCTCGCTTTTTGGCTTCATTCCTTACGACATCTCCCATTGTTATAACTGGGATCCCAATTGATGATGCAGCACTTGCCACAATGCTCTTTCCCGATCCAGGCATTCCGGCCACGCATACAGCAAACATAGTAGCACCAAGAAAAGCTTAATGGCAAGTATCTATAGAAGTTACGCCTGAAGTGAATGAGGATGGAACGTATTAGATCATTTATATCTATAGATGTAGAGGAAGGAGCTGTCCTCGATAAGATAATAAGGATACAGGAAGATCTGAAGGGTACTGGAGCAATATTTAAGCCTGTTGAAAGACAGAATATACATCTCACCATAAGGTTTCTAGGCGAGATACCAATGAAAACGATAGAGCTAGTGAAGGAAATAATGTCTAAGATAGAATTTTCTCGATTTAAACTAGAGCTGAGGGGAATCGGTGCATTTCCTAGTTCATCCCGCCCCAGAGTTATATGGATTGGCGTAGGAGATGGAGGGGAGAACGTAATTCAGATATATGAACGAATAGAGAAAGAATTAAGGCGAATTGGGTTCCCTAAGGAGAGAGAAAAATTCGTACCGCATGTCACTATAGCAAGAGTTAAGAGATATACACCAGCCCTAATTAAGTACTTAAGGGATCATAGAGATATAGAAGTTGGAAGTATTGATGTTAATAGCATAAGGCTTAAGAAAAGCACATTAACGAGTAGAGGTCCTATATATGAAGTTCTCTTCGAAGTACATGCCACTGGATGAAGTGAAGAAGATAAAAGAGGAAGTGCTGAAAAGGGAAAAACCAAGAAGAGAAGATTATGAGATAGCATATAATATATATCGTGAGATAAAGAGAAAAATTGAGAAAGGATTGAAAGAAAATAACGTTGAAGGAGAAGTAGTAATGGTCGGATCCATAGCTAAAGATACGTGGCTCAAAGGCGATAGAGATCTCGACATTTTTGTGTTGTTCGATCCAAGCCTTGGTAAGGATTTCATAGAAAAAGAAGGTTTTGAAATAATAAAGAAGTATGCTCCTAAACCATTTGAGGAACAATATGCAGAACATCCTTATATAAGGGCTGAAATAAAAGGCTTTGAAGTTGATATAGTTCCATGCTTTAAAGTAGACGATCCAAGTAAAATAATATCTGCAGTAGATAGAACGCCATTTCATACCAGATATGTTCTAGACCATATAAAAGAACAACAAAAAGACGAAGTTAGAGTTTTGAAGAGATTTCTAAAGGGTATTGAAGCATATGGAGCAGAGATAAAAATAGAGGGGTTCTCTGGGTATCTAGCGGAGCTTCTTATTCTCAACTACAGTACATTTGAGAATTGTCTGATGGAAGTAACTAAGTGGAGACCATGGAAGATAGTGATTGATATAGAGGGGTACTGGAATCCCAAAGAGGCAATTAGGAAATTCAAAAGCCCTTTGATAGTAATCGATCCAGTAGATCCCAATAGAAACGCGGCGGCAGCCGTATCATTACAAAAGCTTTCAGAATTCATCTCAGCAGCGCGCTTTTTCCTGAAGAGACCTACTATAAAGATGTTCTACCCTCCCGATATAGGCAAGATTAGTAGAGAGGAGATAGAACATATACTTAAGGAAAGGGAAACCGATATAATCATTGTATCCTTTAAGCCGCCACGTCTACCCCCAGATATACTATGGGGACAACTTAAAAGAAGCTTAAAAGCAATACGGAAATTACTTGAAATATGGGATTTTAAAATAATCGATGCATATACATGGAGTAATGATAGAGATAAGGCATTTTTCGCATTTGAGTTAGAAAGAGTCGAACTCCCTATCATGAAAAAACATGTAGGTCCTCCAATAGTAAAAGAGGAAAATGAGGAAATGTTTATAAGGAAGTATATAAGCAACGAAAAGGTTTTAGCTGGCCCCAGGATAGAGGGAAGCAGATGGGTAGTATTCATCAAGAGAAAGCATAAGCATGCAAAAGAGTTACTCCTTAAGCGTATATGGGAAGCTGGAGTAAGTAAAGATATAATGCAAGCTCTTAAGGGAAGTATGGAAGTATTGGTAAATCAAGAGGTAAGTAAACTTCTCATAGATGAAGAATACAGTAAAGCATTAGCAAGGTTCATATCTAAAATCCCGAGATGGTTATTAGCAGTACATGAGGGGGAGGGAAGATGTACATAAAGCTTGAAGAGGAAAAGTACAACGACAACATCGCAATGGTGATATGTTACCCTTACCCTACTGAAGAGGAATATATGAGGAGAGTTAAACGATTAAAGGCAGTAGGCATTAAGGGAATAATCTTAGAAGGAACGTCTAATATAGGTAAGTATAGGATTTTGGGCAAAGGCTTTAGAAGTATCGTAGTGAGAGCCAAAAGTGTATTTGGAGACGTTGCCGTTAAGCTTAGAAGAATAGATTCGCCTAGAGACCACCTACTTAACGAGGCGAAATTCTTAAAAATAGCGAATTCTATAGGGGTAGGACCCTTGGTGTATACAAGTGATCGCGATTTCATAGTAATGGAATACGTAGCAGGTACTAATTTACCTCAATGGATAGTTGAAGAGGAAAATGAAACTCTTATTGAGAAGGTTGTACTTGACGTGCTGACTCAGACAATGAAATTAGATTTAGTAGGCTTAGACCACGGAGAGCTTAGTAGGCCAATTAGGCACGTATTAGTCACTAAGGATGGGAAGCCGTACATAATAGATTTCGAAAGCGCAAGCCTAGAGCGTAGGCCGAAAAACCTTACAGGATTAATTCAGTACCTATTCATAAGGGATAATGAAGTTGGTAAGAAGCTTAGAGCGATATTTAAAGTTGATAAGGAGAAACTAATAAGAGCTATAAGACAATATAAGAAGACTC
>JAGGUS010000167.1 GCA_021158375.1 Thermoprotei archaeon | reverse complement strand
GCGAAAAAGTACAAAGGTTCGTACCTTATTCAGAATATTAGGATTTAATAAGGAATTAGGGAAGGGAAACGGAAAAGGGAAAAGAAAATCGAAAATAGATTAAAGAGGTTTCAATACTAAGACACCAAATGGGTTGTGCGTGTACAATATGTCTATACCTTCGCTAATAATGTAGATTTTAGCTGTTGCGTCTCTATACTTCGAGAAGTCTATCACAAATGTTGTACTCCCGCCTTTAGGAATCTCTCTAACCTCTTCATGGACAATCTTTCCTTCATCAATAATCACTAGCCATGCCCAACCATGTAAGTAGATAATATCTTCAGCAGATCCATCACAAATGCCTACTGTAACCTCTACTTTAGTATTATTATCACTCCAAATGATTGCTGTTGGAGGCGATAGATACTGCAGATAGTGTACTGGAAACTTTCTAGAGTAGATATCTGGGAAGAATGGAACAACAGTTACATAGTCCTCCCAAAGCTTACCGCCGAGATTTGCCACATTAACAACACCACAAGCAACCGATGAGTTCTCGTGTAAACTAGGCATCCACAAGACCTTACTACCATATTTGCTCTTCACATCCCTCCAGAAACCTTTTAAGCATCATTAACCTCTCATTAATACAGATGATGAGCGCTGGAACTTCTGAGGCAACTATGAAGAAGGCCAGGACGACTGATTTTTCAAAACATAAGCTCGTAGATAGTCAATGTAATTTCGTTTAAGTATTCTATGTGAAGATACATTTTAAGACACATAAATTGGCAGTAATTCAATATAAGAAGTACCTGGACAATAGATAATAGCACGACTGAAATAGCAATAGTGAATGCGGTGAATGATGTAGTTAAGGAAAAGAAGGTCGTTATTAGGAAGAAGGGATAGAAACTCAGCATCTTATTGATATCTTATTTGAACGCATGAGGAGCTTATCGAAAGATAGAGTGATAATTAGCGAGCTATTTACGAACTAAATGGTATATAACATCTCATGGCCTATTCGCCTATTCTTAGATGTATTGACTAGGATAAAATGAGAATTTAGAGTGGCGTGAAGCATTACGGAAGCTTTATCGAACATTATCGCTTCAGAAATAAACGTAATAGTTGTAATTTATATCAAAGGTCTCTTCTCTATAGCTAACCAAATTGAAGAAGAACTAAGATATCCAGTAGACGTAGTTTTATTCAGGAGATACGCCGGAGTGAAAACTACACATTTTCATAGTAGATTGTTATTAAAGCGTACTCTTGGTCTCTATGATCAGTTAATGTCATGCTATCCAAGATAATTCTATATTTGCCTATTAAATAGATAGAAACATTTATATAATAAATTATGATGAATTTTAATGGGGATCACACATGGATAGGACGGTATTGTTACCAATGTTGTTTTCTTTAACAATTGTAGCTTCAATATATATAGAAGTGGTGAGTAGAGGCCGCATTCTCTCGTTATTAACTGAAGGCCATGAAGAACCTATTGAAGTTAATTGGCGTATTGCTATTATAAGTGAAGATCGTTTGTTCATTTCTCAGGTTAAGCAAGCGTTAAGGGCTAGAGAATTTAAAGAGTTTTCAGTTAGGAAGGCTGGAGAGACAGTAGGTTTTGATCTAATTATAATTGGTTGGGATGCATTACCAGTTATCGCATATAATAAGAGCCTTGTCGAATTACTTCTCACTTCAGGAAAATTATTGGCTACAGCAGAACCTGGACTAGATTCAATACAAATCCTACTCTCATCAATTCAATTACCAATTAAACTTGGAGAGAAGCCTAAGGAAGATACGATACTAGCCTTCATCCCCTTGATCGAGAGACGCGGTTATTTAACTCCCGGCTCACCCTTTAACGAAAATCTAGTCCTAGTAGAAACATGGCATTTAAAAGACGGAAAGATTGGCATAAGCTATATAACAACGTCTTTTAAAGAGAAAAACAAGGTTAAAAAAGCGATAATGCTCGTAATAAGAAGGGCTCTCTCCAAGGCAAGAGAACTTCAAGCATTTCCTAGAAACCAGTTCGTTAACGATCATTCTGGTATGTCAATACTAAGATCTGAGAGTGATATCCTATTATCAAATATACCACCAGGCAGTTGGTCGTATATCGGCTCTTGGACGAGCATACGTTATCCAATAATAAGTAATGCCTTTAAAGATGAGGTCGGAGAGACATACATTACAATTAGGGTATTTTATAATACTGTCTTCAAAGATATTAGTTATCCATATACTAAAGAATGGTTGATCTTTGTTCAAGAACATTACGCAAAGACATATTCTGGATATTCGTTACCTACTAGAGTTAGTACATCCCTACCATGGTCTATAGAACCCAATTCCTTAATTATAGATGCGCGAACGGATATCTATAGTGATCAGAGAATTGAAAATTTTTACCCGACTGGTACTGGAGGAGGAGGCTATACCATTTCGATAACAGCGAGTATGGGTAGTACGTCGGTAACTTTTAAGGCAACCACTAAAGAAGAAATAACATATGACGCAGACTCTTTATCAGCTTTTAGCTCTTATTACGGTGGGCGTGTAGGGAAGAACGCTATTTGGAGATGGGGTCTTACCGTATACGATGATAGCGGCACAAGGTATTATAGCATGGCGAGTTATGCAACTATAGAAGGCGAGAACCCGATATACTTCGCAATAGAATTTAAAGCCAATGCATTTTGGTATGAAGGAGGGGGCACTATTGTAGATACAGCGAGTTCAGGGCTCTTTACAATCTACTTTAAAGCCACTACTAATAGCTTAGAGGAAGTAGGAAGGGAATGGCGAGGATAATCGCTATACTCTTATAAACTAGAGTTCTATTCTCCGAGAAGATATATGGTATCGAGCTTATGGGACCCGGTGTTTGAAACTTCTCAATTTCCTCTTCTACT
>JAGGUS010000076.1 GCA_021158375.1 Thermoprotei archaeon | reverse complement strand
TTATTTCTACTTTCTTCTACTACTTCCAGTCCTACAAGGAAGCGTAATGCATCCTCTACTGATGCTCTTATCTTCTCTGTTAACTCTTTAGCGCGTATTTGGATTACATCGTATCCCTTTAGGTATGCTGCTATTAAGCGCTCCTTTACTGCCATATCTGCAGTTATTGTTATCTTTCTAGGCATATTTTTAGTAGTTTTAGATATTATTAGATTTCCTACTTCGTCTATTGTAAGATATACCATGTCGCCCCTCTTAATATTATACACTTTAGTCCATCCCTTAGGCAATGCTATATATAACGAGCCACCAATCTCTATTACTTTTCTCATGATATTACGTGAGCTCAAGCTAACCACCAATTACGGCTAATCAAATGAATTGTACCCACTAGATTTTTATTAGCAATGAATATAATTAGGTAACATTACCATCACGCTATTGAAGTGCACGCTTAGCATTTCTAAGGGAGATCGATACGGTTTTAATTTATATAGCTTGAAGATATACAATTATTGCTAGGTGTAATGTTATGTCAAGAGTTCTAGTGGTGCCAGGAAGTTCAAGAAAGACTTTAGCGGTAGTTATGTCCATAAAGATCATCAGCTCTTGCGAGCCTTACGTGCTCTTCACGCATATACATCCTTATATGTTCTCGAAATACATTCCTAACAGAATACTTGCAAGAGTTAATAAATCATCACATATGCAATACCTAAGATGTATTCTTGATGTAGCTACAAAGTATGATATACACTATATCCTACCTACAGATTATGAGGAAGTAGCACTTCTAACGAAATACGATAGTGTGTTTAAAGAACATGGAATAACAGTAATAGCGCCACGACATAAGGACGTTATCAAAGTATCTAATAGAAGTCTAGTCCCAGAGCTCGTAAAAGGTATAACATTATATCCATACCAGGTCGTTATAATGACAAAGGCCGATATTAAGGAAGTATATAAGGTACCTACGCCCTTAGTGGTAAAAGGAACTAGTGATAGCTCGAAACCACAATATTTCTTGTCACCTGAGGAGGCAATACCAATTATTCTCAAGAGAATACCAGTAGTAGTTCAGGAATACATACCAGGTATAGGCAGAGGTTATTATGTCGTTAGCTACGAGGGTGACCCAATTATTGAGTTCACACATGAACGAATAGGAGAATATTATCCTACCGGAGGAGGAAGTATAGCTGCTCGAGGGCCTATAAACGATCCTCGTCTAATAGCCATCGGCAGAGAAATAGTTAAGAGGCTTAAATGGACAGGCGAATTGATGATCGAGACTCGATGGGATTACGAGACAGGGGATTACTATGTCTTAGAATTCAATCCTAAGATCTGGGGAAGTATAGATCTCTCAGTATCATTAGGTTTTCATTTCCCAGGACTACTTGTAGTAGCTTTCACAGAAGGATATGAGAAAGCGCTTAAAGTGGCAAGAGAAATTAAGGTAAGAGAAGGTTATTACATATGGATAATAGATGCCTTACATTATTTGGTATATGATCCGTCATTTTATCTGCGACTTCTCTATAAATCATTATTAAGGCCAACAAAAAGTGAATTTAGAATAGAGGATATCGTGAGTACTCTACAAAGATTCGCTGTTAAAGCTAAAAATCTGTATGTAGAGAAGAATAGACACATTTTGCTTCTAAGAGATACTAGAGGTAAGATGAAGACGTGGTTTAAACGTCTTATGAAAGTACTTAGAACGAGTAATAAAAGGGTACTCATATTGGATCTTGATGGAGTATTAGTATCTCTACCCGTCAACTGGTCTAAAGTGAAAAAAGAACTTAGCTATAAAGGATATATTAAACCTTGGGAAACTATGATCAATTTATTGTATAGATTGTGGGTAAAGGAGAAGAGAAAGTATTATCTCGTGTCTGAACTAATAAAGAAGTATGAAGAAGAGGCTGCTAAACGTGCTAAACTGCTTATTAATGCATCATTACTTGAAAGAATAAAAGAGAAGGTAGATTACATGTATATAGCGAGCAGGCAGGCAAGGGATGTCATTTACAGCATATTGAAGATGTACAATTTAAGCCGTTATTTTGATGATGTTTATTCTCGTGAGGATGGACCAGATAAGCTCAGTACAATTAGATGTAAAATCTACAAGGATCCATCTACGGTTATCATGATAGATGATAGCTTCATTACGGTGGTAAAAGCATATCGGGAAGGATATATAGGTCTTCATGTAGCACATGATAGATATCGTAAAATACAGGTAAGGTCTCTCGGAATACCGTCATCGTCTCCTAATGACATAATGAGTTTTCTACTTAAGGTACTTAAAGCTAATTAGATGTGAGGGGTTTAAAATGCCGCTCATACTCAGAGTAGACGTAGATAACGGTTATCTCTATGGTAAGAGTAAAATGCTTACATTGCTTAATTATATCAACGAAAATTACTTGCATATAGTACTCCCTCATTTAGGATACCTAAAACATTTAGCGGAGTTCTTAAGAGTCTTAAATGAGTTAGGGTTGAAGGCATCCTTATTCTTTAAATACATCACGATCCCCCATGCAAAGCTGAAAAGCGTAATACTAAGTAATAACAACTTGGAAGTAGGACTTCACTTACTCTCCGCAGTAACGTATGAGCAATTTATTGAGGAGGTCAAGAAAATAGAGAGCGCGTTTAACAGAAGGATA
>JAGGUS010000275.1 GCA_021158375.1 Thermoprotei archaeon | reverse complement strand
ATCCCACTTAGTACCTTATCTAGCATGTCCTTACCTGTTATCTCTTTGTAGTGAGCCCTATCAAGGGTATGAAGGCTAATATTTATCCTATCTAAACCCGCTTCCTTAAGCTCTTCTAACAATCTCCTCGTAATTAGCGTACCATTTGTTGTGATAGAGAGGTCTTCTACTCCATCAACCTGAGCGATTTCACTTACTATATCGACTATATCTTTCCTTATAAGAGGTTCTCCTCCCGTTATTCTATACTTGGTTATCCCTAATGAAACACCAACCTTAGCTACGAAACCGTAGTCCTTAGCGTCTAATAATTCTCTCTCAGGAAATGCGCCTTCATGATGGCAGAAAAAGCATGAAAGATTACACCTATATGTGACTATTAGCCTTAACGTTGTTATTACTCTTCCAAACTTATCTACTAGCATACGTGAAACCTATAGCTTATAATCACTGTGTTATTTATAAGTAAGTCTTCATATCATCTTATATTGTGAGCTCACGTGAAGAGCATACAAGATATGCACCAAAGGAGATAAGATTCTTAGTAGTCATTGTAAGTACTAGCAGATCAAGGAATAAAAGGAAAGCAGACATTTCTGGAGAGCTAGCTCTATCCTTACTTAAGGAAGAAGGATTCAAGGTTGTAAACAAAGTAATAATTCCAGATGATCCCCATAAAATAGACGAAGTTATTACAAAATATGTTAATAAAGTCGACGTAATCCTATTTTCAGGAGGTACTGGTATATCCCCTACTGATACCACTCCTGATGTAATTTTAAGAAGGGCTGAGAAAGTAATTCCTGGATTTGGAGAGCTTTTCAGATATATAACATACAAGAAGTTAGGAACCGTTGCAATGGCTACAAGGGCGTGTGCAGGAGTAATTGGCAAGACGATAGTTTTTTCAATACCCGGCTCTCCTCATGCTGTAGAACTAGCTATAAGGAAGTTGATAGCTCCTGAGATAAGGCATATGGTAGCACATGTGAGGGGCCTAGCATGAGCATGGAATTTATATCTGTTAGAGATGCTTGGAAGGTAGTATTAGATAAGGCTTTAAGTAAAGTAAGGTTGGATAGGCTCACTATACAAGTACATAAATCGTTAGGATACTTCATAGCCGATGATGTAATTGCTAAGGTGAGCTATCCGAAGCGTAATATAGCTCTTTTTGATGGTTATGCAGTTCGGGCAGAGGATACTACTTCCGCTTCCATAAACAATCCAGTTGCTCTCCGTATAGTTTATAGTAATGTTATAGGCCCGTTTGAAGCTAAGCCAATAAATGTAGGTGAGCCTCTCCCTGGAGGAGCTAATGCGGTAATTCCTCATGAGTATGTCAACCTAGAAGGAAACATTATAGAAGCTCTTAAGCCTATAGAACCTCATGCTAATGTAGCCCTTCGAGGAGAAGATGTAAGATCAGGCGATATAATAGCCAGTAAGGGTACATACATTGATAAGTTCCTATATGCCCTCCTATTAAGGGCTGGGTTAAATGAAATCCCCGTATTTAGGAGAATACGTGTTGGCATACTTACAATTGGAGATGAGATAGTACGTGATATGAATCTATATCTTACTAAAGAAGATGTGGTATACGATATAACGAGTCCCTTAATATCTGCTTCTCTTACAACTTATTGTGATGTAATAGACCTGGGGATAATTAAGGATGATGAAAGCGCTATATCGCATATAATCAAAAATGTCGAAAACATTGACGTAATAATCACTTTAGGAGGGACCTCTCTTGGTAAGCGTGATGTAACAGTAAAAGTGATGGAGAAAGAAGGTGAAATAATATTTCACGGAGTCTCAATAGTTCCAGGCCGTACTATGGCTTTTGGCTTGATTCACGATAAGCCAACATTTATGCTGAGTGGCTTTCCAGTTGCTGCTTTCGTTCAGATGAAGTTATTAGTTGAGCCGTATGTACTTAAAGTGTACAATGCTAAGATTCGCGTATTTCCAATACTCGCAGAGCTATCACGTAGAATCTCTTCAACAATAGGCTTTTTAAACGTAGTAAGAGTTACTCTTAACAAACAGAAGGGCAAGGTAATCGCCAATCCATTGAGATTAAGGGGTTCTGGAGTACTCTCAAGCATATCTCTAGCAGATGCGGTCCTACTCTTAAGTGAGGATATAGAGGGTTTTGAAGCAGGCGATATTGTATCAGTTTATAAAAAGGAAGAACCATGGGGATTCGCATATGTCGAGGGTGATTTTCCATAAACTACAAAGACTCGATGAGGCACTAAACAAAATTCTCTCCCTAATACGCGTAATGCCTACTGAAACTATAGATATAGATAGTGCACTTAACAGAGTTCTTGCCGAAGATATCTACGCTCCAATATCATTACCTCCATTCGATAGGTCATCTGTAGACGGATATGCTGTGAGATCTAGTGATATCGCCATGGCTGATGAGCATCGACCTGTAAAGCTAAAAATAAAAGGTAAGATAGGTGTCGGAATGAGACCTTACATTAGTGTAGACGAGGGAGAGGCAGTCGAAGTTGATACTGGTTCCGCAATACCTCCTGGT
The DNA here is from genome assembly GCA_021158375.1 of Thermoprotei archaeon. Lineage (GTDB taxonomy): Archaea > Thermoproteota > Thermoprotei > QMSL01 > B3-G16 > B3-G16. The sequence continues at coordinate 1,315 of JAGGUS010000275.1, read as the reverse complement.
GCGGACTCCGTGATTATGGAAGAATTCATTAGTAGGCATGATGACGAGTTAATATGTTACAAGAATACGAGTACTGGTGAAAATATATTCCATTCTGGAACAGACGTTATGGTTGGCGAACTTGTCCTTACGAAAGGCACACGCATCGGCATTAAGGAGATAACGCTACTAACCTCCCTTGGAATAGATAAGGTTAAGGTATATAGACGACCTAAAGTAGCTATAATTTCAACGGGAAAGGAACTAATTGCTCCGGGTTATGACTATAAGGAGTTTAAGGTGTATGACTCTAATGGCTATATGATTTCCGCCTTTCTTCGCGAATTGGGCTGTTCTATAGACATCTTAGGGATAGTCCCCGATGACTATGATATGTTAAAATCCTTAATAAGTGAGGCATCCGCCTCTCATGACTTCATAATAACATCTGGTGGGACATCAGCTGGTGAAGAAGATATAGTCTATCATGTGCTTAGCGATATAGGCAAAATAATAGTTCATGGCCTTATGACAAGGCCTGGAAAACCGACTGTAGTGGCCATCGTAGAGGGGAAGCTAGTAATAGGACTTCCAGGCCATCCCGTTTCAGCATTCATGATACTTAATGCCCTTGTAAGACCAATAATCCTAAAAGCGCTCGGCTGTACCGTCTATAAGACCTCCTCTATTAAGGCTAAACTGAGCAGAAAAGTCCCTCTAAGGAAGGGTTACCTGAATATAATCCCAGTAGCTCTTATCAGCGATAATGGCTCGTTTATAGCCTATCCTACATTCAAGGGTAGTGGACTGATATCTAGCATAATCCCCTCTGATGGTTATATTGAAATTAGTGGCAATAGAGAATACGTTTCTGCAGGAATGGAAGTTGAAGTCAAACTATTTAATAACAAGTTAGTTTTACCGGATCTCACTTTCATAGGAAGTCATTGTCTTGTCACAGACAAGATCTTAAATGAGCTTAAAAGAGAAGGTTTCATCGTACGAGGTATTTACGTAGGCTCACTTGAAGGTCTCAAGGCCGTGATTCGTGGAGAGGCTGATATCTCCGGTATACATTTACTTGACGAAAGAACACATGAATACAACATTCCTTTCATCAAGATGTACGGTGCCGAAGACTCCGTTGTGCTAATAAAAGGTTTCAAAAGAACTCAAGGACTAGTGGTAAAGAAGGGTAATCCTAAATCCATAAAAGGACTTGAAGATCTGCTCCTGCAACATAACATAAGATTCGTAAATAGGAATAAAGGTAGTGGCACACGTATACTCCTTGACATAAAGTTGAAAGAACTCTGTAAGAAATTGAATCTTAACT
>JAGGUS010000201.1 GCA_021158375.1 Thermoprotei archaeon | reverse complement strand
TGGAAATGCACTATTAAGCCTAAGTGTAGGAGTGCCGTCTAACTTTACCTGTTTTTACATAGTTGGTCTATTAGCACGTAGGCTTAAAGGTACAATAAAGCCCATTCTTATAGGCATTCTTGAAGAGACAGTCATACTCCTGACTGTAATATCCTGCTACATGCATGACCTCCTATCATCTGAGGTAGCTATCGCATATATAATAGGCATGTCAATAACTATTGCTTTTACACTAGCGTATGCTCTTATCAAGGGCAAGAAGTATAGTGGTCTTATATTGGCTTGTAATACAGGTCTTTTCATAGGGGCGACTATCATAGGGATTGGAGTTTATGCTTTTAGCCAGTTCTTTACATTACCTACTGGGGAAAAGAACTTGACCATAGGCGCTGCTTTACTGTGGATGTTATGGGTCTATGTGACCGAGATACCTTTTATGATCTCGCTATCGCCGCCAATAGTAGAGATTATCTCTAAGATATTTATGAGGTCAGAAGAGTGAAGGTGAACTATTATGACTACAGTCGAAGCATATTCACCGGCAGGTCTTTCCGGTTTCTTCGCTACCCATATCGTAAAGGGCGACTTGCTACGTACTGGTGCTATAGGTGGTGGCATCACTCTTGAAAAGGGCGTTCATGTGACTGTAAAAGCAGAGCCATCTGAGAAAAACTCAGTTATAACGCTGCTTAACGGTAAGAAAGCCGATATGTATGTCGCCAGAAGGGTAGCCGAGGAGCTCCTCTCTCTTACTGAGGATTGCTTCAACTTAATAATAGATCAAAGGATAGATGTTCCAGTAGGGGGAGGGCTTGGTACAAGCGGTGCTAGCGCCATTGCGACTGCTCTAGCTGTAGCTAAGGCAATAAACTTACATATTACATACTATAAGGCTGCACAAATAGCTCATATAGCTGAAATACTATCAGGCACTGGACTTGGAACGGTATCTGGCCTAGTAGTTAGTGGTCTAGTCCTCATAGTAAAACCAGGAGCTCCAGGTTATGATAAAGTAGAAAGGATATTGGTTGATGATAGTCTAAGGGTTGTAATAGGCTTCTTCAGTCCTATAGATAAAAAGAAAGTGCTTGGAAGAAAAGATCTAGATAAAATTAATGAGATAGGTAAGGAAGTTCTTAACAGAATCCTAGATGATCCTACTCCTGAATCATTTATGAAATACTGTCTACATTTTGCAAAGAGTAGTGGTTTAATATCTAAACGCGTATTAGAATGCGTAGAAACAGCCTTAAGGCTAGGTGCTATCGGCGCTTCTCAAACAATGATAGGCGATGCAGTATTTGCTCTAGCCGACAAAGATGTTGTCGAAAACATAGTTGAACACTTTAAAAAAGCTGGTGCTACCGCATTAGAATCGAGGATAAGTTGGACTCCGGCTAGGTTGCTATAAAATTGTGTTAACCTTCGAGACCTTCATACTATATTTAGGGAAACGAATAATATGGATGATGTACTATACTTTATAACAGAGGTATAGTCATGCCTAAAGTGTATGTCCTATACTTACTTATGCTCATTCTATTATTGCCTAATATAGTTCTCTCAAAGACTAATATCCCACTCGTCTTAGACATATATAACGATGGGAGCATCTCACTATCCGGCACGCTCTCGCGACCTTATTATGGTGAAGAGGAAGGAAGTGCCTTACTACTAGCAGATATCTATGAAGACAAATTCTACATTAAAACAATCTTCCAAGTGAATACTACTGAGAGATTACCGCATATTATGCTGAATATTCACACAAGAAGAAGCTCTATAGATAGTAGAGCAAAGTGGTCTGTTAATGGAAGTATATCTTTAAGGGATGAAAACGGCAACCTTACCATCGTAATAGAGAGACTTAATGTCATTAGTGATAACAATTTAATGAACATGACAGGAAAGGCAAACATAACAGTTACTGGTTATTACGCTATATTGCTTTTCTATTCCCCTCTATTGAATAAGGAGTTCGTCGAGATGATATTAGAGCAGAATAACATAACAGGGGTAGATGTAAGGACTTTGAGCATTTCTCGAGGGAATAGTTCTTTAGAAGTGATATTCGAGCTGACATTAAATATTCAAAAACTCTTGAAAGGTACTAATAAGACCATGATTAAAGAATTACCTAAGAGCTTAAACGTCCCTATTGTTATGGATTTCAATACTAAACTAGTCAATAATTGCATATACGTTAATGCTAACATCGAAGTGCATTCCAACATAAACGATGTACTTATTACGTTTGCAAATCTCATAAAATCCTTAGAGAAATGGATAGAAGGGCAACATTTTTATGTAGTTCCTTTAGAGGAACCCTATACGTTGACTTTATGGGCGTTAAGGGAGTCCGCAGAGACGTTTTCCATTCTTCCTTCTTCAGCCTATTTCAAGATTACGGTTAAGGGGAATACTACCAGTATATCGTTCAAGACACCAAAAATGGTTAAAAAAGGTGCTAGAAATGCTAGTGAAACTATAAGAGCCCTTTATGATCTGATATTGAATGCAACTAAGAGAATCGAGAAGGCTAAGTGTATTGAGATAAGTATATCAGATGTTCTAAACACTACTGTAAAGCTGAGGCCTGATGAAAACGTAGAGGTATCCCTTAGAGGTTCTAGAGTTTCCTCAGTTAAGCTATCAGATCTACCGTATCTTGAGATAAGGGTTAAGAAGTACATATCTTCGATGAGTAAGACTATAATGGGAGTGGCTGTCTCTGTGTTAATTACCACTGTAGCAATAATGATGTTAAGGAGGAAGCATATTACTTCATTTATTTAGAGTTCACTATGTCTTCATCAAAAGCTTTCCCTTATTAACACTCTAAGCAACTTGATTTAGAAGTTCTTCATGCGTTATGAGAATCTCATGTCTAAATCCATGTTCTTTGAGGAAATTTTTAAATGTTCTATCAAGCGTTAACGCCTTTGCGTTTAACCTTAGGGCTGTAGCGTATAATGTTGCATCGAAAATATCCCTCCAGCCACATTTCATCAACTCGTATACCAATTCAAGATCATCTCCTATAGGCAATACTATATTTATTAGTCCACTATAAATGACTATGTTGAATCCCTTAATTGCTTCTCTAGGTATTTCTCTTAATTGCTTTCTTTTCACTTCCTTAAGTAATATTCCAATTAACTCTACTAGCAGAATTGCCGGATAATAAATTGTAAATCTCTCAGTTATTTCCTTCAATATTTCATAGCTCACGCCATTAACCTCTATGCCCAGTATGGGCAAGATATATGATGTATCAAGAACTACTTCTCTTAAGTAACGTCTCTGAGATCTCTTCACCAACTTCTTCCACCTCATCAGGGGAAACCTTACTCCAATATCTCACCTTAGGAAGTTCGCTCTTGATATGTTTCAATATTATTTTATCGTTCTTTATGCCTAATAGTAGGATATCCCCTTCCTTTATGTTAAGTTCTTTAACTACTTCCTTAGGTAGATATATAGCAAACTTCTTACCAACCCGAATTGTTAGATGCACCAGATTCACCAGACTATACTCTAGTTAAAATAAGTTATAAGCTTTCCTACTTACAAGAGGTAAGCTAATATTTCTTTCACTATTCCTATTTAAACAGAAAACATCGGGAGGGCTAGCATTGGTAGATCCTATAAAAATAGGCTTTATTGGAGCTGGCGCTCATGCCAATGCAGTACATTATCCTTCATTAGCACGCATTAGGGAGGCGGAAATAGTAGCTATATGCGATATAGATGAAAAGAAGTTAAATAATACTGCTGATAAATACGGCATAGAGCTTCGCTTTAAGGATTATAAAGAGATGCTTGAAAAAGTACAATTAGATGCTGTTTATATAATCATGGCCCCTGTACCGATATATAACGTTAAGGAATCGCTTGTGG
>JAGGUS010000080.1 GCA_021158375.1 Thermoprotei archaeon | reverse complement strand
TATACCAATTGCATCGCTATTCATAATTCTCTCAATTATCCCTTTGGGAGTTAGCCTCATATCCCAATATCGAGAGAAAAATTTCAGTTTCTCAACATGGTCTAATATTAAAAGAACCTTCATATTAGCCTGGTTGAGCTTATCATCAAGTAGTTCTATCAGCATACCTATATCTTTTGTGTTAATGATTCTATTAATCTCTTCAAGCGTGTTATAATCAATTGATTTGATATACGTCAGGGCATTTAACAATTGCATTAGTATATCTACAGGCATTAATATATCCTTAGCACAATCTATGTACAATGGGATGATCTTCCTTGTATTCATTTCCGTTAAGACTTTAATTAACGATAGTAGTATGCTCGTCTTACCTACGCCTATGGGGCCATATATTAAATAACTTAGTTTAAGACCTTGCACAAGACTCGATATTCCGCTCTGAAGTTCTCTCATCAACTTTTCTCTAAACGGAAGTTCAGTTATCACCAATGGCATCCATGGTCTTGGTTTCATGAAACCACAAGGTTTTCTATTTTAAGTTTTCGTTTTTAAGTTTTCTATTTTAACTATACTATATTAAATAGTTAAGCGAGATAGAGATCCTAAAGGAGACTATCACATACAGTAAGAGCTTGGATAATCATTTCATAAGCTCTATCATTGTATTGCTATCTCAACTACAATCCTATTGACACAGACACAAGAATGTAGTTCAAAATGACTTTTGTAATATTAGTTCGAAGGATAGAGTAAAAGCAAGCATAAGATTTTTATCCTATCTCTCATAATTTTAATATTGCGTGCGATGACGCTACCTCACGGTAGCTGATGCATGATGAGACGCGCCTCCCACGAGCACTATCAAAACTCCTAACTCTTATATTCCTAAAAGCATACCTTAATAATATCTAGATAACATTCCTATAAGCTCGCATATACTTTCTAGACGACTTAAATGATTTAGAAAAATGCGTAAGAGAAGAATTAGATAACTTTATCCCATGTTACTTAATCCATTTACCGTTTCGGCCAAATTAATATAAAACTAGTAGATCTACAGAATAATTCGTGGTATAATGCGTGTTTATATCTTAACTGATATGGAAGGCATAAGCGGCATAGTGCGTAGCGAGCAGGTGAGCGGAGCTGGACCTGAATATGAGGAGGCAAGGCATCTTCTAACTGAGGATATAAATGCGGCAGTAGAAGGAGCATTGAAAGGAGGAGCCATTGAAGTAGTAGTCAACGATCTACACGGTGCTAGAGGCGGATGTAACCTAATTCCTGATGAGCTCCATCCAGAGGCAAAATACATATGGGGACATGCTAGGTATAGGCATCCACCACTCGAAAATAGATTTGATTGTGCGTTCCTAATAGGTTATCACGCTATGGCTGGTAGCGATAAAGGAGTACTATCCCATACCATGTCCTCAAGATCGATATATAGAATTCAAGTTAATGGCATAGATGTTGGGGAAATAGCAATCGACTCGGCTATCCTAGGAAGCTTCAATATACCTGTAACCCTAGTCACTGGCTGTAGCGAAGCCGTGAAAGAGGCAAAGCGATTTCTTGGTGATGATATAGAGACAGTCGCTGTAAAAGAAGCTTTAGGCAGATTTGATGCAATATGCTTAGCGCCAGCTAAAGCGCATAAGTTAATAAAAGAAGCCGCCGAGAGAGCTGTTAGGAAAGCGAAATCCATAAAACCATTTAGATTTAAGTCGCCAGTTGAAGTGACCATTGAATACTTCCATTCAAACTTCGCCGATTCCCTTTCTAGACTACCAAATGCAGAAAGAGTAGGCCCCAGATCTGTTAAGATAATCGCTGATAACTTCCTCGAGGCGGCCAAGCTGTTGGGCTGGTACTAAACGCATAAAGCCTTCATAAAAGCTTATAATACTGATCCCCTATCGTATAAAAGATGAAACGCACCGTTAAGTATACGCTCATCTATGCAGGTCTTTTTTACTTAGTCTTGATACTTACCTCATTGATAGCTTCCCAGGTATTTTCAACCTCCTCATTAGCACCCATACGAGAGCAAATAAAACAGCAATTAAGCGAAAATCTAGCCAAAATCATGAACTCACGCTGGCCTTGGCTTGAGATATACATCAATAACTTGAAGTGGGCTGTGCTGATGGCATTACCATATCTAGGATTATTCATATTCTTCTTCGTAACAATGAGCACAGGCATTGCCCTAGGAGCAACAATGAGCACAATTAGCATCACACACCGACTAATAGGTATTATCTCGCTTTTCCTACCTCATGGAATACTAGAGTCAATAGCTTACGGATTAGCCCTTTACGCTGCTGTAAACGGAAGAAAATTGTCGTATTCCCTGAAGACAGCCGTATATGTAGCATTCATACTCTTCATAGCTGCAGTAGTGGAATATGCAGAAATAGTATTTCTGCCAAAGCCCTAACCGCATAAAATTTCGAAATTCCCTTACATTGCGTGAAAGAAACATTTCACGCAATTTAGCTTGCAGTTAAAGTAATGCATAAATACTGAGGAGTTGTTTAGTGAGATGAGGGCAAATACTTTGGTATCTAGAGCAAAGGATTGGCTAAGACAAGCATTAAGGGATCTTGAGCATGCTAAGAGATCCATTAAATTTGGGGATTATGAATGGGCTTGTTTTGCTGCCCAGCAGGCGGCAGAGAAGGCTGTAAAAGCGCTTTATCAGAAATTACGTATTGAAGTGTGGGGCCATTCCATATCACGAATGCTTCAATCCCTCCCTAATGAAGAAAGGCCTCCTATAAATATGATAGATAAGGCTAAGGAGCTCGATCGACATTACATACCGACGAGATATCCTAATTTTCATCCTGAGGGAGCTCCCCTAGATTATTATACTAAAGATGATGCTGAGAGGGCGGTAAGATATGCAGAGGAGATTGTCGAATACTGCAGACGTAAAATTCTTTGTTCTTGATTATAATAAGGTGATGGTCGCCTTAAAGAAGTATGCTAAGATGGCTATAGCGAGAGGGGCTAGAGCTGTATTTCTAATCGGATCTCTTGCCAGAGGTGATTACACGGCTTTTTCAGATGCAGATATAGTAATAATAGCTGATGATGTCCCTAAAAGGCCGATCGATAGGCTTGTCGATTTTATGGATCCCTTAATGCCGATGGACATAGACCTAATGGTGTACACTACTGAGGAGATATTGAAAATGGCTAGAGAGAAGAGGAGGATCATACGTGAAATAGTGAAGTATGGTAAGCTGTTAGCAGGTGATGAGACTGTTCTTGATCATATTAGGCATTACTTTAAGGCTGAGCATTAGCCTTGTCTTTAATCTTTAAATTCATGATGACATGTTTCGCGCATTTGAGTTATTTAAACTTTCCTCAATGGATACCACAATCCTTATATCATAATATCATAATTAGGACAGATAATAGGTGATCATTCTTAAAGGCGAGATGGATGGGCTATATTAGTGCTTTTGTAGATGTTTCTCTAATAATCTTCCTTGGATTTATCGCATCATATCTGTTCGAGAAACATAAAGTACCCGAGGCGATGATCTTGATAATAGCTGGCATCCTGATAGGCCCCGTATTTAAAATAATATCGCCGACTACTTTTGAAGAGATCCTCTCAGTTCTTTCGAATGTAGCTCTAGTAGTCGTTCTCTTTGAAGCTGGCCTCAGCCTAAATCTCTCTGAAGTAT
>JAGGUS010000035.1 GCA_021158375.1 Thermoprotei archaeon | reverse complement strand
TCTATAAGTTGTTAACATTTTCATCAATTAGGAAGGATATTGGAGGAGTGTTAGACTTCATACTAGATGTTCTGAAGATAAAATTGATAACTGTTAGAGTTAAGGCTAGGGCTTTTGGGGATGGTAGGCTTGTTATTTTTGTGATAAATGATAGTTATAATGATATTACAGATTTCAAAGCATATCTCATTGGTGCTGATTGGACTCCTCTTGATAAGCCCTTAATACTTGATCTAAAGCTTGAAGGTAAGGAGGAGGTTGTTAAGATACCTTCTGGCGATAGTGTTATTCTAATTTGTGAGGATTGGAGTTTTAGTAAGCACGTTTACGCTGATGAGGTACTCTCTATCAAAATCACTTATAGGATCGGAGAAAAACCTGTGGAAAAGGTGTACACAATTCCCATAACTTAGATTTAAGGTATTTAGAGTAATATTAATCCTGCCTTATTGTAGGTCTTTCTCAACTCCTCAAAATAGGGTTAGATAATGTCCTTAATTAGTCATGTAATTTAAATCAACCTGCTTAACAGAACTTTTCCAGGTGCTAGGTACTATCTTCGGTAAACTGACTCTCTATGCTCAACTACTAGCAATACAATTTTGCAGGGCATGGAATCATAAATTATCCTATATTTTCCCACTCTATATCTTCATAAGTCTCTATATCTTCCTCTTAATCTCTTGCCAAGGTTTGGATTTCTTGAAAGTTGCCTTAAAGCATTTATTATCCTTTGCCTATATTCTTCAGATAATCTTCTTAATCCTCTTCTAAACGAGTCCCTCTCTATGATTTTGCACTCTTGCATTCTCTCTTCTCCTTGAGGTACTCTTCAATAGCCTCATAGTACTCGTCAGTTACAAGCAAGCTTACAGTATCTATATAAGCATCTAGCTCGCTAGCATAATATTTGGCCCAATTTATCAAGATTCTTAAATTCTCCCTATTGTAGGGTACTATCTCGAATAAGGCTACATTAATGGCCGTTACCACATACAGTAATGCTAGTAAGAAGTTATACATGCTAGATGCCTCTTCATGAGCACGCTTCATGAGTATTATTGGGAACTTTTCTATGCCATGCTCTTTAACTTTCTCTGTTAGCCATAGATCATAGTCAAAGAGCTGAGCGATAGCATACTCCATATCTTCTATGGGGATATTAACTCTTGCACACTTCTCCTTAAGAGATTTTAGGTAAAGTTCATAGAATTTCTTTTCAAGCTCAACTATCTCATCTAGGAGCTTGAAAGTTTTCTCTAAGTGAAGTGCATAGAGTCTTGGAATAGAGAAGCTTGATAAGAGAGAGGTTATGTAAAGTACAAAGGCAGGATATCCTTCATTAAATGCTTCAACCATATCTTCTGGCTTCACTATGAGGATCTTTCTCACAGCCCTCTCGATTATCAGCCTATATATTCCCCAAATTTCATCCTCTTTCACTTTAAATATCTCTGTGATTCTCCCTAGTACTCTACGAAAGTTAAATTTTTCTAGGATGTTAAAGCTGGAAGTAACTACATGAGCCTCAGGTAATGACAAGGTTCTACTAATTATCAATGGTGCCGTTCCACTCATCAAACTTACCCTATGTATCTTAATCAGCAGTATTTATTAAACTTTCAAAACTTAACGACAAAAAGGTTCAACTGCTTAATTAATAAGGGTCCAGGTCTGATTATTACTTTTAACTATTTTTGAATACTATCTCCATTCTAGGATTAAATCACAAAGAAAAACGATGCCAGAGTGAGTGGCGGGCGGGAAGGGCACACCAGAGCCGTAATGAACTGACCTACGGAACCGTTTCCCGCCTAAGTCATCGTAGGTTTCTGTAGGGCGGTTCATCACGGCCTCTCTCCTACAGAGGCACAAAGCCCCCAGTGGAGGTCACTAACTTATCTACTGCTTAAACAGAGTTTATAAATGTTTTGAATGTACATCCTAGTTTGTGCTCTAAGTGAAGCAACTGAGGTATTCAACATACATCATAGCGAAAAGAACGTCAAAACACATACAAAGACCTTAAAAGACCTACAAACAAGAGACAGTTACCAACCCAAAAAAGGCCGTAGGCGGAGAACGGTATTAATATATGCTAGAGGTTTAATTATAATCGTTTGAGTTGGTGTTATGAATAATATTGATAAAGAATATCTTAGGAAGCTGATAAATGATATAGAGGAAGCTATCAATATTATTTTAGAAGATACTTCTAAGCCATTTGAAATGCTCATACGTTCTGAAAGAAGTGAAGTGAGATATTATATTGTGGTGCTTGTTGAGGCTTTAATAGCGTTATGTTATCACATTATCAGGAGGAAATATGGTGTTAAACCCATGACGCCTTTTCAGACGTTTAATGTATTAGTTGAAAAGCATCTTATAAAGCCTGATGAATTTGATGATTTTGTAAAGCTTGTAAGACTTAGGAACCTTCTCGTACATAGGTACTGGATAGTGAACGACAAACTTATCTATGATAATATAAAGAAGAATTTTAGTAAAGTTAAGAGTTTTCTTGAGAGGGTTAGGCATGAGTTCGGCATATAGGTACTTTGAGGGGAATAAAGAGGAAGTTCTCAGGAAATTGAGATCTGTCCTTAATAGTGAGGAGGAAGTTTTGCTGGCGATAGTTTTTGGGAGTCTTGTTGAGTTGAATAGCTATAGAGATGTTGATGTAGCCATTTATGCTAAGTCTAAAGATTTAGAGTATGTAGCTAAACTTTCAGCAAAGCTTGAGTTGGAATTAGGAGTTCCAGTTGATGTTGTACCGTTAGATGAGATTTCATCAAAGTTTAGGTACAATGTGCTGGTTAACGGTATTATTGTCGTTGAGAAAATTTCAGGGATTTATGAAGCTCTTTTAAATCAAACACTAGATGAACTTATAGACCTAGGAGTATCTTTTCAAGATCTTCCTTCTTGGTAGCATTAAGTTAGCCTTTCTCATTTTTATAATTGTAGTTGTTTGTTAGTGTGAATTCTAAAAGTGTTAGGGAAGGGAAATTATTAAAAATGGAAGTGTTTTAAGTAAGGCAATGTATAGGGAGCTGGAGGAACTTGAGGAGAAAGTACGTTTTCAACTTTAGCTAGCTTGTAGTCTTCATAAACTTCAATATTTTGTAATACATTATTTGAGGTAGGTATATGAATGTATCTCAGTATTTTTAAACTATATAGTAATGCTAGTAAGAAGTTATACATGCTAGAGGCTAGATAGTGCCTTCTCAGTTACG
>JAGGUS010000136.1 GCA_021158375.1 Thermoprotei archaeon | reverse complement strand
TGGGATTAACATGTTAATAAATCAAAAATTATGTTAAAATATAGTCGTGCAAGCATTCCTAATAGCAATGAGCTACGAAGAATTAATAAAGGAACTTCAAAAAGCTACGGGACTCTCTAGAGATGAAGTAGTTAAAATGATATATCGTAAGATAGGGGAATTAGGAGGCCTTATAACTGAAGAAGCTGCAGTTTTCCTAATTGCTAAGGAATTAGGCATAGAATTCAAAAAGAACGAGAGCATGTTGCGTAAGGCAGAGCTCAAAATAGCAGATTTGAGACCAGGAATGAGAAACATAATCTTCTCCGGAGCAATAACTAAAATAGAAAGAGCGGGGGATAAAGTTGTGGCTGAGATAAAAGATGAAAGCAATGCTAAAATTAAAGTCATAATACCTAGGGGGAAGTTAGAAAAGGAATTGAAAGTTGGAAAGTTCGTGAGATTAATATGTAATAAGGTCGAGAGAAGCGATGATGGGGTACTATACGTAAATGTAAATGAGGAGAACATAATATTCAGCTCTGAAGAGGAACATAAAGTGCAGATTGGTGAGGAAATCGAAGGAGTGCTAGTTAAGAAGATAGACCTTGGCATGAGAGATGGTAGATATAATGTGCTACTTGTCTTAAAGGTTGGTGAGGATTATCAGTCCATTAAGGTGAGCTCTGGAATTTTAGAGCTCATATCCTCGTTAAAAGAGGGGTATAGGTTAAAGGTTAAAGCAATTAGAAGAGGAAATTTCATATATGCAGAGGCTGATGACATAGAGGTATTAAAGAAGGAGAATTTAGATGCCACATATACAAGTATATTAAACCTAAATGAAATTAGGCCAGGGCTAAGGTATGTAGATGTAAAAGGCAAGCTGGCGTACATAAGTATGCTTAGAAAGTATATAACAAAAGATAGGGAGATAGCTGTAAGAGATGTATTATTGGAGGATAACGGTACCGTAGTCAGAGCTAGACTTAAGGGGACATTGGCGGAGGAAATTCATGAAGGACTTAAAGGAAGGGACATTATACTGAGAAATGTACATATAAAGGCCAGTGAGGGAGGCTTGCTGATCTATACTGGCAGACTGAGTAGACTTGAAATACTATAAAACCTCTAACCGAGTATTTAGTCTTAAGTGGTGAAGGCAGTGACGGTTTACGAATATATAATGGAGAGGCTTAGGGAAGAGGGAGCTCTCCACTTTACATTGATAGATCCGGATCCAAGCAAGATAAATGCGGATATAGCAGAGGATATGGCGAAAAGTGCAGAGGATAGCGGGAGTGCAGCCATAATGATAGGGGGATCTATAGGGGTATGCGAGAAGTTTCTTGATGACATAATAGATGCTATAAAAAGAGTAGTTAAGATTCCAGTGATACTTTTCCCAGGCAATATAAGCGGTATTAGCAGGAAGGCTGATGCTATTTTCTTTATGAGCCTTTTGAATTCAGAGGATCTATACTTCGTAATAGGCGCTCAAGTATTAGGAGCGCCTATAGTGAAGATGTATGGTCTTGAGGTCATACCTATGGGATATATAATAGTCGAGCCAGGTGAGGCAGCAGGCTTTATAGGTAGGGCTAGACCTATTCCAATAAATCATCCAGAAATTGCAAGTGCGTTTGCTCTCGCAGCACAATATCTTGGTATGAAATTCGTTTACTTAGAGAGGGGATCTGGTGCTAGAGAAGCTATACCAGCTGAATTTGTAAGGAGGGTTACGAAGGTAGTTGATATACCAGTAATAGTTGGTGGAGGGATAAGGGATGGAAAGACTGCGAAAGAACTCGTAAAAGCAGGTGCAAGTATAATAGTTACTGGAACTGTCGTTGAGGAATCTAAAGATAAATTAAAAGAAATAGTTAATGGCATCAAAGAAGGAGGCTTATTTAAAAGAGGCGTAAGATGGTGAGGGACAGAGTTAAGGAGTACGAAGAGTACTTTAATAATCTTAAAGAAAAATTCTTCGAACTATACGAGATAGCATCAAAAGCACGTGCGAAAGGAATAGATCCAGAGCCTATAATTGAAATAAAGCCGGCTAAAGACTTAGCCGATAGAATAGAAAAGCTGATGAATATTAGAGGGCTAGCTAAGAGAATCAGAGAGCTTGAACAAAGCATGGATCGCGCACTTGTAGCATTTAAGATAGCGGAGGAAATTATAGAGGGGAGGTTTGGCGTCTTTGATAATCTTGAGGAAAAGATAGAAGTTGCAGTTAGAACTGGATTAGCTATACTAACTGATGGAATAACAGCAGCGCCACTTCAAGGAATAGATAAGGTTAAAATAAAGCAGAATAATGATGGAACCAATTATTTAGCGATATACTATGCTGGGCCTATAAGATCGGCAGGAGGAACAGAACAAGCCTTAAGTGTACTATTAGGGGATTGGATAAGACAGAAAGCAGGACTAGATAGATATAAGCCAACGGAAGAGGAAATAGAGAGATATGTTGAAGAACTTAGGACTTACGAAAGATATGTAACTAGATTTCAATATCATGCTACGGA
>JAGGUS010000204.1 GCA_021158375.1 Thermoprotei archaeon | reverse complement strand
TAGATCCCAAGTTTCAGTGCTGACTATATTTGCTGTATCCGCTTCAATAGCCATCTTAACTAATTTCTCTGCTAGCCGATTTCCTTTAAGTCCTAATGCCTTTAACGCTAATATAGCGGCACATGGAGCATTAGGATCGTAGTACTCCGTATCGGCGCAAGGCGGGTTACTCTTGTGATGATCAACTCTGATCTTGGCTCTTCTAGGACATGGAAGATCTGCTACGAAATCCCATGTAAACCAAGAGAACCATCCTTTAGTGACTTCATGCGGTCTAGCTAACACGACTACTGCATTTGGCTTCTTGATTAAATAAAGAACTGCTGATACTATTCCGTCTACATCCTGCGAATGTGATAGGCATAAAGGCCTTCTTCTAACCTTCGCTAGTAATGCAGAATAAAACCTTAGATCAAATATGAAAGCCATTGTTAACACCACCACATCTACATCTATTAAGCCTACAGGGCGTTAATTATTATAAGTATCTTACCCTAGTATATCAAGTGTAAGTTTATATACCTTAGTAGTCAATATGAACATTAGGGGGCCGTCGGCTAGCCTGGAAGGACGTGTAGCCTCAGATGGCTGCGGGGTTTGGGTCCCCGTGATCCCGGGTTCAAATCCCGGCGGCCCCACCACGTTCTATACGTATTCTATGTCATTAAGATTGTTCTTTTGATAATCATCCGTTTACTGGACTCTAATAAAAGGATAATTAAAAAGTGGAGCCCCGGCCGGGATTCGAACCCGGGACCACGGGCTTTCACGGAAACTCCTAGCCTTACGAGGCCCGCGCTCTACCTAGCTGAGCTACCGGGGCTTTCTGTGAGTTTACTATTATTTTTATCAGAACTTAAATTTTGCCCGCTTAATAAAACTTCACGAGATAATATACTTTATTGCCCCTCCTTAGGATTCCTTTAATCTTCTTCAGTAGTTGCTCCCTTTTCTTCTTATCGAACACTGCTTTGCTTAGCATTTCGTCTATTTCGTCCATTAATTTCACGTCAACAGGATATGGTATGCCATCCTTACCTCCAAATGCATAGCTGTAACGTAATGGATCCTTCCAATCAACTTCATCTCCGTAGATTATCTCCGCTATTAGCGCTAATGCTCTAACTGTTGTCGGCCCAAGTCCCCTTATCATTAACAGCTCCTCATAATCTCTTGGTTGTAATTGGTAGGTCCTCTCAAGGATCTTCCAGTTAACCTTTCGCGGATCTAATCTATATCTTTCTCCTGCTTCTTTAAACTTCCCTTGGCTCTTAATCCCTAGCCATTCTAATATTGTTCCCCTAGTAGGAGTACATGCTTCATATAACATGCGTTTTATTCTCCTCGGATTTTCTCTTACCAAATCTAATATCGTCTTTCTTGCATTCCTTGAAATAGGACTGACCAAGTTTAACACGTTTTCATGAACTCTATAACCTAATAGTCCGCTGTGGGGATTTTCCTCTATTGTATTTAGCGAAGCCCACGTCCAATGATATCTTCTTGCAAGCTTAGTATTTACGTTCATCCCCTGTTGAACTATGCACCATTCTCCTTTCCTAGTACAGAAAACTGCCTGATGATATAGCGGATAGCCTGCCTGTATCAGCGTAGTATCGACTTTAGCCGCTATCCTGCTGAGTTTCTTAAGAGCCTCAATTGTATTTGTAGCGAAGTTTAATTTATCTCCTTCCTCTTCGAGTTCCAATGGTACGTTAAGGGCTGCCTTCCCTTTACCGCCGGCTACGACTATATCAAGATTAAGTTCTTTAATGCATTTCTTAAGCACTGCTGTAGTGACAGTAGTTACACCACTACTATCCCAATCATAACCAAGGACGAGAGCAAGCGCATGAAACCATAACGGATGTCCTATTCTCCTTATTAACTCCTTCTCTCCATATTCGTCAACTATTATGTCGACTATTTTAGTTCCAATACGAACCATCCTATTGAATAACCACTTAGGTGCACGACCACCATGAAGGGGCAGTTCAATAAATGACATTTATTCTACACCATTTATCCTGTACGAGAAACGATTAAGCGGAATTTAAGTCTAATTCTTAATAATCTATTAAGGAAGGAAAAGTTAAAACCCCCCATAGGAATAGAATATTTGGGATTAAGGGCCCGTAGTCTAGCCAGGCAGGATGGCGGGCAGGGCTATAACCCCGCACTCCAGATCTGCCTCTCTAATAGGGGGCTAGAAGACACCCGCTGGCCGGGGTTCAAATCCCCGCGGGCCCACCAATTTTTATAAACTAAATTACCGTCACTAATACCGAGGGATCAGAATTCTTACTAGAATGTTATTATAGATCTTGCTAAAGATAAAATACAAAGTGGTTGGGCGGACAGCACCGCGCTTTCCCGAGGCCTCTCGGACCTCAGTACTCGCGACGGCGGAGAGGGGCTTAACTTCCGGGTTCGGTATGAGACCGGGTGTGGCCCCCCCTCCTATGGCCGTCCGCCCTCATCCCGTAATATTGATAACTAATGCATTTAAAAGTTTGTCGTTTCAAAATGGGATGACGTTTATATATTTCAATCATTACGAATTAAGTAGTGACGATCCTCTTAGTTGGATTTGGCCCTTTCGGTAACATAAGACATAATCCATCTGGAGAAATAGCAAAGTTACTCAATGGTAAGCGTATTGGCAATGATATTGTTTTGGGTAGAGTGTTGCCAGTCTCTTACATAAAAGTGAAGGTGACACTAGAACGTCTCATAGCTGATGCAAATCCCTCTTTATTCCTAGGGATCGGTCTAGCGCCTAACTCTACATGCATTAGAGTAGAAGCAATAGCTCTGAACATAGCCTATTCAGAAAAGCCTGATGTTGATGGCACTATCATAAAGGAGATAACCCCTATATATGATGATGGAGAACTTGCATACATGGCTAATATTCCCCTTAAACGTATAGTAGGCGAATTAAGGAGGCATGGGATACCGTCTGTTCTTTCATTCTCAGCAGGAACCTACTTGTGTAATTACGCTTACTATATAGCTTCATACCTTCTTAGCAAGAGGAATAATGCCATGTTTGGTTTCATACATATACCACAAGCTTCTGAATATGTTGTATCTAAAGCTAATGTCCCATCCTTGCCCTTTACCGTACTAGTTAAGGCAGTAGAAATCACTATTCATGCCTCTCTGGGGCTTCCATATGGCAAATCCGTTAATTAAAATAATGGTTAGAGCCAAGAAGGATAGAGACGCTGTAGAGGCGACTATAAGGACGTTCTACAAAGATTGGGATAATCAAATAGAAGTAGTTACTATGAGAGGCGCAAGGAAATATGATGATGTAGTCAATAGAATAGAGAATGAGGCACATAATTTTGAGGGGATAGTGGTAGTTCTTTACGCTAGAGAGCTAAATAGACTAAAGGACTATAAGGACTACCCCATAAATGTAAGGCTCTCTAAGGTAGATAAGGCTAAAATCAGAAATGCTCGAATTTCTGAGATATATTGGGCAATAGAAAAAGGCAAAGCTCTCTTTAGACTACATGCGCGATGGCTTCCCGATGAACATGCGTACGTACACTTCAGCAATTTAGGAAGTCCAATTAAGATCTCGTGTAAGCCCACATATGATCTCTACTATGCAGTAGGTAAAAAACATAAAGAAATGTTCCAAGAAATCTCTCATAGCGAAATAGGGAATAATCCGCTTGTTATTAAATATGATCAAGGTGTTCATGAGGTATATCAAGGTGATGTTTTAGCAATGCGGATCTTGATACCCTATGAATATACCGATGAAGTAAAGCTAGTCGGCAAAGGGGAATACATCCCTATTGATACAGACATAGATACTTGTGTGGATTTAAATAACGTCTATCTGAAATTTTTAGAGGACTTCGCTTTTAAAATTTTTGAACTAGCTCGTACTATGACTAACTATGATAGGATTATAGTGCCGTGGAGTGGCGGGAAAGATAGTACTGCCTCTCTTATTCTTGCATTAAAGTACTTCAAAAAAGACGATATAGTTCCAATATTCGTAGATACTCTCCTCGACTTTCCTCAAAATAAATCATATGTTGATGAGATTACAGAACGGCTTAACATAGATTATATATATGTTAAAGCGGATCTTGCTACAGAGCTTAAACATAGAGGTGTACTTCCAACTAAAGACAACAGATGGTGCACTCGAGTTAAATTAAACGCATTATATAATGCAATACAAAAGGTAAGTGACGAACCA
Source organism: Thermoprotei archaeon (assembly GCA_021158375.1). Lineage (GTDB taxonomy): Archaea > Thermoproteota > Thermoprotei > QMSL01 > B3-G16 > B3-G16. The sequence goes on along the minus strand of JAGGUS010000204.1, from coordinate 4,648 downwards.
ATCATAATAATTGGTGATAGGGACAGCGAATCTCTCTTAAGGCTAAAAAGGCCATTTATTAGATGGCATGAAGGTATGCTCCAGGTAGCACCAATCAAGATATGGTCTTCCGCTCTAGTCCAGCTCTACTTATTTAAGCAAGGCGTTAGGCTAAATCCTCTCTATGAACTAGGTTTTTATAGACTCGGCTGCTACATATGTCCTGCGTTTAGATCGTGGGAGCGGATGATATTAGAGAAATACTTTAAGGAATTTGCTAAATACAGGAAATGCTTTTCTACTCCTATATAATATTTGAATGATGTATAGTATAGTAGGGTGATATATTGATAAGTTCATGGGATTCCCTTTGGTACCTGATCAGTACCATACTCTTCATCATATTTATCCTATTCAATCAAAGGATACAGGTCTTTCTATGGCTTCAAGAGATAAATCAAGTGTTAAGACGCTTAGAAAATATGGTCAAAAAATCTAAAGATATCCTCATCTCTCAGCTAAAATCCTATGGGATCTCATCTCCTAATCTCTCACATAAAATAAGTGAGCTTTTAGAATTTTTCGTAATATCTCCCGTTGAAAGAGATCCCTTCGGTGTTTTAAGGCGTTTAGAGCACTTGCTAGATACTGAGAGGCAGAGGCTACATGAAATTATAAGAGGCCTAGTTCCGAGAATAGATGGTATAAGGGTTCGCAATATTGAAAACATGATAGAGGCTGCTATTGCCCTTAATTCATTATATAAATTGACGAGGCATTACGCTTTGTTAGGGAAAAAGACGAAGAGCGTATTCATGATAATGCAGCTCGAAATGATGTTACCTCAAATAACACGCTTCGCGGAAGCATACTATAATGCTATAGTCTCCTTCAAAGATGGATTGCCTATTGGTGATGGCGTAGGAGCCCTTGTAGTAGGTAAGCTCATAAGGAGGAATAAGGCTATAATAAGGAGCGTTAAAGATAATACTGTTATCGCTGAGGCCAATATCTTTAATAGAAAGGTATTCTTGATAAAGGCATTAGGGCCTGGTGGAGAAGTAGGAAAGCCAGGTAAAGTGATAGAGGAACTCGTTGATAATCACGCTCGTCATGATCAACATGTCGCACGAATAATAATGATCGATGCTGCACAAAAGCTGGAAGGCGAAAAAAGCGGTGAAATAGTAGAGGGAGTTGGTGCTGCTATAGGTGATCAAGGCCCTGAAAAGATAAGGATAGAGGAAGTAGCTACGAGATACGGCATACCAATAGACGCGATAATAGTTAAGGAAAGCTTCGAAGAGGCAATATCACCCATGACTAAAGAGATAGCCGATGCTGCAAATAATGTTGTAAACAGGATATATGATATAATAAAAACCCGCACTAAGGAAGGCGATATTGTAATTGTAGCTGGTATAGGCAATACTATAGGTATAGCACAATAGGTGGGAACTTGAAGGCCTATCTGATCACTACAGCTATCTTCAGCGTCTTAGTCTCATTACTGGTTACTCTCCTCTTACTCTATGCTTCATTCCCTAAAGAAATCCCCTCAAAAGTAATACGAATAGTAACGTTGCTAACACTTATAGCGGCAATATTCTCTATAACTTTACAGCATAGAGCACTAAGACTAACAAAAAAGGAGGAGCGAAAAATAACTTTGATAAAATGCACTAACTGTGATTATAAGTTAGAAAGACCCTTTAAAGAGGGCGATTACGTGCTCAAAACCTTGGGAAGATGCTCTTGTGGAGGTATGCTCTACGTAGATTCCATATATGCTGAAAAGAGGTAGGTTAGAATTAACGTTTAAAAATATGAAGAGAAAAAGTTATAACGCGAAGCTATATCTTATAGGTCTGGGGCCCGTGGTCTAGCCTGGTCTAGGACGCCGGCCTTACGAGCCGGAGGTCCCGGGTTCAAAGCCCGGCGGGCCCACCAAACCATACCTCACAAACTTCTATCATGATAAAATTATAAGATAAGCCCTATCCCTCTCATGAATTCATAAGCACTTTTAGGCCTGAGTTATTTTAACTAGTTCTCATCTCGCATTTTTGAATAGCAGTCTGCATATACGCTTTTATATAAAATTCTGCATATCAAGTAGTAGAGGGAGACGATTAAAGTGGTAGACCCTAAAACAATAAATCTAAAATCGATTGATAATGAGACCCGCTACCGCATCTTTATGTATCTATGGAATAAGGGGATAAGATCAAGAGCATTAGGTTATAGCCCGACATTATTAAATCGTGTTAAGAATAGGCGGTTGAGAGTCTCAGATAGACTACTAGCTAGGCTTCTCGAATACCTAACTATAGATGAATTTGCTTCATTAATATCAGGTAAAGAGCCTGAAGTTAAAGGAATTAGAGAGGCCAAAGACCTAAGCGAGGCCATACTACAAATAGACCAGATAGTAGCTCATTTAAAGGACATTATAAAGAAGTATCCTAGCCTATCATCATACGCATATCAAAGGCTCTCAGACGTATTAAACAAGGCTAGTGTAAGCGTTATAGTTACCGAGGATATGATTAAGAAATTCGAAAAACTAATCTCAGATAGGGCTAGGAAAACCAGAGAAGACCACTTAAGATATTTACGCAAGGCCTTAAAGAACCTAAACTTCGAACTAAACTCAGATAGACTACAAGAGTATATTATGGAATTAAGAGAAGAGAGTGAACATATAGCTAGGCATATAAGCAAGGCCCTAAAGCTCTTCATTAAGCTAGTTCTAAAAGATCCGGTTCTATACAATTCATTTAAAGTAGTTAGGCCTAAGGAACTCTCACTAAAAGAGCCTCTAACCTTAGAGCAAGTTAGAGAAATAGCGAGAAGAATAGGCCATTTAGGTGCTAAGGCCTACTTCGTAATGTTAGCCGAGACTGGATTAAGGCCTGGAGAAGTACTAAGGCTTACGCTAGACCAGATAGATTTAGAGGAAAGGTTAGTGAAAGTAATTAGAGAGGGAAAGACAAAGAGGGCCTATGTAAGCTTCTTCTCAGAAAAGACCAAGGAGTTCTTAGCTAAGGAATACCTACCATATCGTGAACAATTCGTAAATCAATATGCTGCAGCCTTAAAGAACTTAGGCTTCTCTGAAGAGTTCATTAATGAGTGGAAGAAGCGATTATTCCCATTCGCAGATTACGTATTAAGGCGAGAAATCTACATGGCTAGCGAGAAAGTCTTAGGCCGTCAGATTAGGCTATACGACTTACGCTCATTCTTCGCATCATACATGAGCTTAAAAGGAGTGCCGGGCCAAATAATAGACATACTACAAGGTAGAGTACCGCCTAAGGAATTTGAAGTATTGCAAAGGCACTATCTGGCCATTAGCATAAAAGAATTGAGAGAAATATACGATAAAGCAGGTTTAGTAGTACTAGGATGATTTTTCTTCCTTCTCTTCCTTCTTCTCTAGGTAGGGCTTAAGGACCTCTCTCATTTCATTAGGATGCTCCTTATAGAGCTCGTATAAGGCGTCTAAGTAGTACAATAATCCTCTCACCAAGAAGAAGCGGAATTCTTGGTCAAAAGCTACTGAAGGATATTCCTCCTCTCCTACGTCCTTTTCTACCGTTATGTGATTTATGAAGAACGACAATACCACATCACTTAATTCACCTCTTATTATCTCATGGGCTTTATCGTAGTCTCCTCTCTTTAAACACTCCTCTATCCTCTTTACAAAATCGCTTACATGTTCAAGAAACATATTGAGGATTCTTCTTCTTAACTCATAGAGGGGATCCCATTCAATTTCTTTTATCTCTTTAGAAAGCTTATAGTAAACTCTTACAGGCTCTCCTTTCTCTATCTTTGCCTCTCTCGTTATAAGACCTAATCTCTCCAAACGTCTTAGTGCCTGAGAAAGTGTTCCCTTAGCACATCCTACCAATATTAATAAATCGCCCCACTCTAACCCTTCATCCTCTAGTGATATAAACCAAAGGGCATCCGCTTGATAAGGCGTTAGCTCATACTCTCTTTCTCCTCCATCTTTCATCTTTACTCTCATTTTAACCAAAACTAGTTCACCTCAGACTAAGTTTTGTATGCGTTACGTATATATAACTTTCTTTTAGTTATTTTAAACGAGGTAGTTCAATATGAACTCAGATCGTGTAAAAGTTAGTAATGGGAGAACTAGGAAGAAAGAAAATGGTATAAGGATTCCAATATGGTTGCCAAATCACCTAGCGAAGAAAGTGTATCAACTCTCAAAGGCTTATGGCCTCTCAGTTTCAGGGACCATTCGTTACATTATTATGAAATACCTTGAGGAGAAAGGGCTTCTTAAAGATGAGGTGATAGCTAAATGAGCCTTCTGAAGCTCATTCAAGAGAGGAACTTAATCTATGTTGGTAAGCGTAAGGTAGTCGTTGAGGGTAACCGCTACAAGATCTACCTACCGTCTCAGCTAAACGAGTTATGGGAAGAGCTCAGCAAGGTCAATACCAAAGTCGAGGTCTTCATTCGTATAAAAAATGAAGAGAGGGGTAAATAATGAAGGACTCAAGACCTCACGGCCCCACTAACATAAAGTATGATAAAAGCGTATTTAGGACTAGCGACATAGTTAATCACCTCGTTTTTAATTATCTGGCATGGCGTGTAGTAAACGATAAAGGCAACATCATAACGG
>JAGGUS010000160.1 GCA_021158375.1 Thermoprotei archaeon | reverse complement strand
CTACTATGTTAGGAGGTAAGATTTCATTAAAATGTTTTATGAAATCAACCTTAGTATTAAATGCAGTTATGACTAAAGAGGGGTTTGCTGAAGAATATACAAGCATAGCTGATAGAAGAGCAGCTAAGGCTATTTTAAGGCCGCTCATAGATGCACTTCGATCAATTATGAGAGCATATGCTTTCATTGTACGTTCTCTTTCGAATACACGAATTACCTCCGAGCTTATTGCACATTGGTCTATAATCGCCTCTATAGTATTATCGAGATCTATATCATCAGAATTCCATGAGTAAGGCTGATTGCCTGTGATATTGCCCCTCTTTAAACCCCATTGAGATTTCGAAACTATCTTTAGTATTATATTGGTGGCATATTTCCGAGCGAGGTACTTAAAGTCATCCTTTAGATATGGAAGGCATAAAGCTAACAGCTCTAGAATGTCGAGATCACGTATATGCTTTCTTTTATCTAAGGTATCTAAGGATTTAAGTAGATCAACCATTAGGGCAGTATTGTTAGAAATTTCTATTGAGACCCTTTTTGGAGCTATTTTAGCTAATCTAATTAGGCGTTCTAAGTAGCTCTCTTCACGATCTGTATTATCTTCAACCTTAAGGAAAACCATCCTCTTATTATGTTCATTTCCTTGCGCTACGTTTTCTGAGCTAGATCTACTAAAAGGACTTGAAGCGTGATTTAATTGTTTTTTACAATGAGCATTACCCACATCATGCTTAAAGCTATCAAAGTTTGGTCTTAAATCAAAGAAGAGCTTTTCCAAGTCCTGCTGTTCAGCAATATTGAAGTACCTCCTAAGTAATTTATCTAAAATCTCCTTTATGACATATTCAGGCTCTGTATCAGGATCTGACACCCATATCTTACTCGACATACCGAGTATAGCTGCATAGAGTAAGTCGGAGTAAGATATTTGATTATTATTAAATTGAGCTAACTTCATAGCAATTAAGACCATGTCTATAGCACCCCTAATAGAGGAACCCATTTTTAATGCAGGATGATGTCTCGTTTCTCTAGCCAGATCGACAGCTAGCTCTACAAGCCACTTACAATTGCAACCAGTCCTTAACTTCACTATCTCTATTTCCTCACCCCTAGACTGATAGGTTAGCTTAAGTCTACAGAAACGATCAAGAAGAGCTCTACTAAGCCTATTAGTACCCACATCATCGTAGGGATTCATGGCGCAGATTATCCTAAAACTCGGCTTAGCCCTTACAATACCATATCTAGGTATGACTATTTCGCGCTCTTCTGCAGCTCTAATTAAAACATTAGCAGCTTCTTCAGGCATACGGTTAAATTCCTCTATATAAAGAAGGCCGCCCTCACTCATAGCCTTAGTTAGAGGGCCTGGCTCAAAATATTCAGGCTTAAATCCCTCAGAGATAACCTTAGCCGGATTAAATACGCCTATCAACTTCTGAGGGGTTAAATCGGCAGAGCCTTCAATCATGTAGAATGGAATGTTCGATTCTTCAGCAATTATTCTTAAAATTGTAGATTTTGTAGTCCCCGGAGGACCTTCTAAAAGGATATTCTTTCCAGCAGCTAATGCAGCAACGATGGCAATAACTTCTTTCTTCCTTCCTATTATCCTCTTAAGGATCCTCTTAATAAGATTAGGATCATCATAGGGATTAGTTAGATTATTCATCAAAAGAAGAAATGCTAAAGGGGGTACTAAAAACTTAAGTTATTGTATGGATATGAACTGCTTTTTAAAGTCAATATGTTCTCTAATAGTGATATTACTTGTTATGCTATTAATTAATAATTTAAAAAAGAAAATTAGGTACTTATGTAATACCCATTAATTTCCTTTCGCGTTCCCAGTCTTTAAGTACATCGCTTATGTAAGTAGCCACCCTGTCAAGGTATTTAACTGGAACCTTTAGGCCTGGTGCTGGCTTTGATTTCAGTTCAACCATATAGTAATCAAAGCCTGGCATCTTAGTTATAGTGAGTATATTGTTTATAACTATGTCACCTTGCTCCGTCTTTATGATATACCTGAAGTGAAACTCCTTTACTTTCTTTCCAGATGGCGTTTCGACCTCCTTTAACTCCCTTATATCCTCTATTCTCTCTAAGTAGCCGCTCATTAAGTCTTGAAGTCTTGAATATATGTATGAGAAGAATATTGGCGCTTCTCTAAGCGATATGTGTAGATCGTAACCATATGTTTTCTCAGTGGTTATCTTTGTTATCTCTTCTTTTCTCCTCTCTCTTACTTCAGGTGTAGCCTTTATCTTCTTTATCATAGATGGTACATACATGTAGGCAGCCTGCATTGCCGGTCTAAATGATGCTATCATTGACGCAATTATGGCTACTACTACCGATATCACGCTCCAATACCACTCTAATTTCTCTTTGATTATCAAGTTCTTTGATGCTGCAACAGCAGAGAGTACTCGGAAAGTTGTTAGTCCAGAGATATAACCTATCCCTCCTCCTAATAGACCGTAAATCATTGACTCTGCCAAGAAGAGTAGGGCTATCTGAGCTGGGTTTAGGCCTAGGGCGAATAATAGATATATCTCCCTTCTTCTCTCGTATATTATGCTATACATAGTGATAGCTACGTTGAATCCAACTATGATTATAGGGACTAGGAAGGCAAGGCTCTTGCTAAAGAGGCTCTCCATTTTTTGTCCGAAGTATATGACTAGGGAGCCAGTCTTTGCTATGACATATGCGTAGAAGT
>JAGGUS010000021.1 GCA_021158375.1 Thermoprotei archaeon | reverse complement strand
TCTTGCAGCTACGACGTTTATACTACTAGGGAAGAGGAGGGAATCTCTGGAGGCTACCATAAAGATGGTCATAATGTTAATACTTGGTAGTATATTCATGATAATAGGCTTAGGAGGTCTGTACACCGTTTTAAGAGGTCAGAATATAGATATAGACGGTCTCTCCATATCATACCTTTCATCTACTAATCTAGTGAAACATAACATAAAAATATCAAACATAGTTTTATCCTCGTACTTAATGGTGTTATTAGGTATAGGGGTAGAGACTGGAATTGTACCTTTCTACATGTGGCTTCCGGATGTATATAGCGGTCCTGATGCGTTTTCCTCTGCCCTATTTATTCTTCTCGTGGATACCGCTGACCTATATGCATTACTTAGGATCTCCTCTCTTTACGGATTCATTTTCGGTAGCTTAGTTGATGTTATCGAGTTAGTAACGAATGTTATTATAGCATTCTCGATGGCATCGTTTATTCTAGGAGAACTATCCGCTTTAACTCAGACTAATCTAAGGAGAATATTCGGCTATAGCGGTGTTGCAGACGCAGGATATACCCTCCTATTATCTTCATGTTTGGCACTTTCTAAAGCTCCTCCTCAATACCCCTCTGCTCTACTAGCAATTACGACTTTCTTTATAATGTTTAGTAACATTGCACTATCGAATATAATATCCTTAATAGGCATTATTGAGGAAAAAGGAATTAGTAAAATAGACGAAATTAGAGGTCTTCCATGGAGATTGCCTATCCTTTCGACTAATTTATTAATCCCCCTTTTCTCTCTTGCTGGTGTGCCTCCTCTAGTCGGATTTATTGCAAAATTCTTCGTTATTTCTGCAATAACTAAAAGTCTTAATAAAGTCGTAGCTGTTATAGTGATTGTATTCTTCGCAGTTTGTGCAGCATATGTACTACGCATTATAACTAACCTATGTTATAGACCCTCTCGATTCGCTAGAGAAAGAGAGTTTATAATACGCATTTTACCATTTTCGATAATAAACTTAGTTCTTCTTATTTGCGGTATATTACCAAATATCATCCTTAAGTTCATGATAGGGTGATAGCTATGGCATACCTGTTATTATCCCTAATAATACCTATAATTGCAATGCCTCTTATATTTTTTGGGCGGAAGTCTAGAAAAATATGCGGATTGATAACTGCTATCGTGGGCTGTATAGATCTCGCATTAATACTGTCGGCATATCTTAGTAACCCTCCTATCTATGTAGAAGAGTATAGATGGATTCCGAAGCTAGCACATGGAGCCTCAGAAATATCTTTCAAGTTATTCCTTGATGGAGCTAGTCTCATAGCATGTATAGCCACACTAATCCTAGTAATTGCCACTTCGCTCTATTCAATAGATTACATAGAACACGATATATTTGCATACTATGTCCTCATGCTATTACTCACACTAGGGCTTATTGGAGTATTCATTTCAAGTAACCTAGTATCCTTCTATATGTTCTTAGAATTCATGCTAGTGCCTTCCTATTTCATAATAGGCGGCTGGGGATTACCAGGTGCACGTCGTGCAGCTTTTAAGTTCTTTATGTACACTCATGTAGGAGCACTCTTCTCACTAGTAGGCATAGCGCTTACATACTTCAAGCTAGGTACCGTTGATATACTGCTCATCCCTCAAGCAATCCTTTCTACACAAGGTTGGAGGGATGTGTGGAATATAATATTTATTCTTTACGTGATAGGATTTCTTGTAAAGGCAGGTGCATTTCCTGTTCATTCATGGCTTCCTGATGCACATAGCATTGCTCCTACTCCTATGTCTTCACTCTTAAGCGGTGTAATTGCGGCAAGCGGTGTATATGCCCTATTCAGAATACCTTACATGAGCATATTAGTCCCAACTAGCGAATTGGGGATAAACGTAAACAAAGTGCTTACCATTATGAGTTTACTCGGTATAGCCTCGATCTACTATGGAGGATATCTTGCTTTAAGAGAACGTGATGTAAAGAGAATTCCTGCATATTCCACTGTAAGTCATAACGGATACATGATAGCGGGCCTAACGCTAGGTATAGCTTCTATCATCCATAGTGGCTATGCTTCTCTTGCATTATTAGGGATAATCGGTGCTATATTCCACTTACTTTCTCATGCTCTTGCAAAAGGCCTGTTCTTCCTGGTAGCTGGTACTATATTAGAAGAGACTGGCAAGCGAGATATAACGGAGACTAACATGTTGTTACGAGCTATGCCTTGGACAGGAACATTTGGATTCTTTTCTTCATTCGCTATCGCCGGTGCGCCACCATTCGCTACCTTTATAAGCGAACTATTGATGATAGTTGGTTCCATATATTCGGGTCTTAAATATGCGAAAGTATTTACCTTGCTGTTAGCTATTGGAACTGCACTTAGTGCAGCTTATGCATTACGCTTCTGGTGGTTCGTCTTCTGGAGAGGAAAAGAGGACGAGAAGAAGCATGATGTCAAACGTATAGCGAGGATAGGTATGGTTATTCTATCAATACTAGTGGTACTATTTGGTATATTGCCCTTCCCATTCTTGAACCAAGTGAAACAAGGCCTTATAGCCTTTTTACGGTCATTCCTCTAAATTTAAATTGATGCCTATCTTTAGAGTACCATATCTAGCCCAAATAGCACATGTACCCTCGCTCGATACCATACATGGTCCCTTTGGCGAGGAAGGTCTACATACCTTTAGAAATAAAGGACAGTCCGTAGGTTTTGCCCTTCCCAATATCACATCAGCACAACGACATCCAGGAATGACATCCCTTCCCCCTTTAAACTTTAAACCATATTCAACCTTCGCGTCATACTTAATAAATTCATTTCTTAATTCCAAACCGCTTTTTTCTACCAACCCTATTCCTCTCCAGGAAGCATCCGATATTCTAAAGGCTTTCATTACGTATTGCCAGGCCTTAACGTTTCCCTCCTCTCTTACAGCCCTTGAGTACTCGTTGAAGAGTCGCAAGTCTTTAAATTTAATCTGTCTCAATATCTCAAAGATAGCAATTATGACATCGTAAGGTTCGAAGCCAGCTACTACTACGGGTATTTTGAATTCTTTAGGGAGGAACTCCCATGCTTTACTTCCGGTTATAGTCGAGACGTGCCCTGGCGCTATTATCCCATTAATCTTTACGTCCTTGACCTTCTCAAGTATGTATCTCATTATAGGTGGTGTAAGTCTATACGCCGATACTATCTTCAAATTCTCAGGTACATCTCCATGGACTATCCTTGAGGCTACACTCGGTTGTGTAGTTTCAAAACCAATGCCAAAGAACACGCTTTCCTTTCCATCCCTAGCTAACTTTATCGCATCCAAGAAGCTGTAAACTACTTTCACATCAGCTCCTTCAGCTCGTGCTTGAGAAAGGCTCATTTTAGATCCAGGCACTCTATACATGTCCCCATAGGTAAATACCCTGATGCCATCTAGAGCAAGTCTTATACACTCGTCTATATAGCTAGCCGGAACTACACATACAGGACATCCTGGCCCGGCTATGAGCTCTACATTATCTGGCATTATACTTCTTATCCCATAATAAGATATGACATATTCGTGTGTTCCGCAGAATCCCATTATTTTAATATCGTCCATATCTTTAGCTAATTCATGGATTTTCCTTACTATGCGCCTAACATCTATGTTTAGCACATAACATGAGATATCGAATTAAACTTATTAACTTTAGCTCTATATATCGAAGGGTGATCTCAGCGGCGAAGATCACTTTGGTTCATGGTGCTGGAGGTCGCGAGACGGAGGAGCTTATTAAGAACATA
>JAGGUS010000016.1 GCA_021158375.1 Thermoprotei archaeon | reverse complement strand
TTCTTATACCCCCTATTAGTAGCAACTATGGAATATGCTGAAGGCAATGGTAAATGGGAGGAGAAATGGATTAAGCTCTCCGGAGAGGATCCTAAGGTATTCGAAATACGCAAACTATTTGGAAGAAGTGAAATAGCGAACTTCATAAAGCCAGTCCTCTTCAGACCTCTTGATGAAGTGAAAAACCTTCCGATATATAAAACATGGAGAGAGGCATTAGAGAAGGCTAAAGATATAGTGCTTCCTAAAGACCTAGAGTTTATAAGACGATGTTTAGAGGTTGGCCTTAGGAAAGTAGAAGGCACAATTACTGTTGCTGACTACCTTGGACTAGCAAGCATTTATGCTGATCTCTGGCTCAGCGAAAGGAAGCCAAACGGACTCGAAAGAGTTTATGCTCGCTTCTGGAGCGCTGCGTCTCAAATCGAACTAATGTACAAACTCCATAGAAGCTCTGCTTAACGTTATCACTACATAAACTACATGTTTTTACCGTTATATTCCAGATCATATGCCCGTATTATTTATTACCTCCTATGTGTTATTATTATCTCCGCTCTAAATCAAGAAGTCAAAATAGGTGGCTCTAATGGCAGAGTACATAAAGACTCTAAATTATACTTTCGATAGGAAGGCCTCCTGTAAGGATATTGTCAAGAGAGCTGGAGTATTATCGCCTTCAAAAGTTACGATAAGGAATCATCCGATAACACATCCTGTAGCACTATTTAATGCTACTTGTACCTTAATAGACGATAAGTTTTTAGTCTTCGCTCGTATGATTTTAGGATACTACATGTATGTAAGTGCTGTAGTCAAAATAGAGCTTTCCCTAGACGATATATTAACTAGACAGGTATCTCATAAGCACTATGAAGGCGAAATAATTCTATATCCCTCTACTATGTATGATATTTGGGGTGTAGAGGATCCCAGATTAACGGTACTTAATGATAAACTAATCATAACATATTCAGGACGAACTATAAGATACTTTGATCCATCTTCGTCATATGGTCGTGTCCTTCCTATGGTAGCTTCCTCACCTATAGAGAATGAAGAGTGTGGCTGGATAAAGCATGGTACTTTAGTACTATCTAAAGGCATTAGAGAGAACGTTATAGCGGACAAGGATGCTTTCATAATCCGATCTCCTAATAATGATTTGTTCTTATTTCATAGACCACACATAACATATTGTGAGCATAGCAATCCATATACAAGGGAAAGCTATCATCTTGCTATAAGCAGAGTCAAAGACGAGGTATTAAATACTGTATTCCAAGAGAGCGAAGTAAGTGATACTACAGAGGTCTTATCTCCTGCCTACTTTGAGAGAAGCCTAGGCTGGGGGACGCCTCCTGTTGAAGTGGAGAGGAACAAATATATAGCCCTAGTACATGCAACAGACAATATAACACAGACATATAGGGCATTTGCGATAGCATTCTCTTTCAGCTCATATCCGCTATCGATTCTATCCTTAACTCCTGAATATATATTTGAACCAAAGGAAACATATGAGGTATACGGAGATCGCCCCATGGTAGTATTCCCTTGTGGTCTAGCGAAAGTTGATGACATGCTAGTAGTTACTTATGGTGCTGCTGATTCTGTAGTCGGATTTGGCATAATAGATGAAACCGAACTCTTAGGCCTCCTTAATCTTTAAGTTTTTAGTAAAACTAAGATCTCACATCTACTACATAAATTGCAAAGAGCAATGTTGTTATAATTCCGAGTACACCGGCACTCCAGAAGGGTATTGTGTATCCTGATAATTCATGGCCTAGGACGTTAAAAGCAAGACCAGAGCAAATCTCTGTTAGATACCCCCCTATTATGGCTCCTGCAAACGTCCCGAAATTAAAGAATAATTGCTGTAATCCAAAGATGCTCCCTCTTGTCCCTAAGGGAGCTAAATCCGCTTGAAGTGCCCTCATTATTGGTGCTGATAAGCTAAAGGTTGCACTAGCAAGCGCGCCTATGACTAACATAAGTGTATAACTTGTAGTTAGAGGGATGAGGAAGAATGCTAGACGGCCTAATATGTATCCTAGTAGTATAAGCGGCTTCCTCCTCCTTATCCTATCACTAATGTACCCTGCAACAAGCGATACTGGAAGTCCTATTAATGCAAATATAGTGTAGAATATGCCTATGTACTTAGGATCCTTAACTACACGTTCTATTATATAAACCATGACTGCAGTATTTAAGATTCCTACTGCAAAACCATTTATTACTCCATTTACATACATAACCTTTATACTCCTAGCTATGTCATTTGGCATTTCCCTTAGTTTAGTTAAAACTGCTTTAAATCCCTTAAGCATAGTAGTACCCCTAGATCTCCGTACTATGATCTCTGGTAAGAACAGTAACATAATTAGTGATATGAGACATGCTAGCGCTAGAAATACTATAGGCGCCTTTAAGGCCATTATCACATTACTACCTCCAAAGAACTTTATATATAACTTATAAATCGCGACTCCTATACTCGGTCCAAATACTTCTGCAAGCGTCATGGACGCTGTATAAGCCGATATAGCTTTTCCTCTTGACCATCTAGGAGTGATATCCGCTAAGTACGCTTCTGCTGTTGGCCATACCATGCCTGATCCAATACCCTGCAGAGCCCTAAACACAATAAATAATTTCAGATTATTTGAAAATATAAATCCCATAGTCGTTAACATATAAACCGACATCCCTAATAGTAATGTTATCTTCTTACCTAATATGTCGCTTATGAAGCCTGCAATTCCTGCAGTTGGAGCTCTAGTTATCATAAATGC
>JAGGUS010000118.1 GCA_021158375.1 Thermoprotei archaeon | reverse complement strand
CGTTATTTTATGCATCGCAATGCCCATTATCGATCCAGGTAAGAGACCACCAAGATCAAATATAAAGGAAAGCAAACTCTCTCTAAAAACTCTTAATTGGCTTGTTTTTATTGTCCCAAGATACCATTCCTCCTAAGCCACTGTGTTCACACTATAACTATTACTATCGGACACAGATCTATCCAACGCTTAAATATAAATAGTTTTTCACGTTTAGAACTTAGTGAGCTAAATGACTAGAGAGTATCTATTCTTCATTTGCGGATGCATATTTCTTATGCTTGCTCTTCTACTTTCTATTTTAAGTCTTCATGAGGTGATAAGTTACAGTCTTCATGATGAATTAAATGTAGTAAACGGTACTACGTACCTTCTCTCGTTGAGTAAAGTTAAAGTTAAGGTAAACCGAGTCATCCTGCAAATTAATTCTACAAGCAGATCCCTATTCACCTATGTATACTATAATATGAGCTTTAAAAACTTAAATTTTTCAGTGCCGACAATAGCCTGCATAATAAATGGTAGTGGTATTGAAGCGCTCCCCTATCGTCCTTACTATGAATTAATGTGGGTTGCTCATAATGAAACACATGTAGGGTTATATGTTTACGTAATTTCGCGTCCTTATGAAGATTTGAGCATATTGTCGTTAGTATTCTTTATTCCAGGTCTTGCGTTCTCATTTGCTACATTTCCTTTAGTAATGACAAATATTATTAAAAGGGGCGGGCGACTTAGAAAATCTTAAATATAATACTAGTATAGACTTTAGTAAGCGGGGTCGTGAAATATATGAATAGTAGGAAGTTTACGTTATGTGTAAATACAGTTGCAGTACTAATAGCCCTATTAATACTTTCGTCCTTTGTAAGAGTAACATCACCCGTAAGATCCCAGCAAATTGAGAGAGGTCCAAGGAGTGATGTAATAATATTCAAACGCGTACCTTCAGACTTAGCTCCTGAAGCATTAAAGAAAGGCGAGATAGACTATTACCTCTTCCACTTAAGGCCCGTTGCAGCTGAGGCCCTTAAAGGAGTTAAAGAAGTAAAGCTCTACTATGCTCCTGCAGGCATAGTAGATATAATATTGAACCCCGCTCCTGCTCCAGAAGGAGAACTCAATCCATTCTCAATACGAGAAGTACGTTTTGCAGTAAACTACCTTGTAGACAGGGATTATGTAGTTAATGAAATATACAAAGGATTCGCAGCGCCCATGTACTGCTTCTTATCACAATACGATCCCGACTACGTCACAATATACGATATAATAGCCAAATATGAGTTTAAATACGACCCAGCTCTAGCCGATCAAATAATAACTAAGGCTCTAACAGAGGCAGGAGCTTATAAAGAAGGCGGTAAGTGGTATTATAACGGAAAGCCTATCGTACTGAAGTTCGTGATACGTATTGAGGATGAAAGACGTGAAATTGGTGATGCTCTAGCATCTGAACTTGAGAAGTTAGGCTTTACAGTTGAACGCCTCTACATGCCTTTTGGACAGGCCATACCTACCGTTTATGGAACTGATCCAAAGGACTTCGAATGGCACTTATACACTGAGGGTTGGGGTAAAAGTGCACCTGATAAATACGATTATGGTACCATAAATCAGTTTGGTGCTCCTTGGTTTGGCTATATGCCTGGCTGGCAGGAAGCTGGCTATTGGAATTATCAGAACGCCACTATAGATGACCTTGGCAAGCGCATATTTTATGGTAACTTCACAAGTAGGGATGAAAGAGATCAGCTATATAGAAGGGCAGCTGAGATGATTATACAGGAAGCTGTAAGAATATTTATAGCGACGAGCCTAGACATATATCCAGCTAGGAGCGAAGTCAAAGGATTAACAAACGACTTAGGTGCTGGACTTAGAGCTCCATGGAACCCCAGGGAGGCTTATGTTGAGGGAAGAAGTAAGTTAGTTGTAGGTCATGAATGGGTATGGACTGAGGGTACTACTTGGAACCCAATCGCTGGATTCCAAGATGTATATAGTGTTGATATATGGCGTGCCTGCTATGATCCGTTCACATGGCGTCATCCATTTAGCGGCGAGCCAATTCCATTTAGAGTTCACTATACAGTAGAGACTGCTGGGCCTAATGGCAAACTAGACGTACCTCCTGACGCATTTGTATGGGACGCCAATAGTGACCAATGGGTTAATGTAGGTGAAGGTGTGAAGGCAATAAGTAAAGTAGTATTCGATATGAGCACTTATGTTGGCTGTAAGTGGCATAATAACCAGACAATAACTTGGGCTGATGTACTCTATGGCATTGCTCAGCTATATGAAATAACTTACGATGTTAACAAATCTGCAATAGAGTCCTCTATTGCTGCTTTCTATGAGTCGTATTTCAATACTATCAAAGGATATAGGATAGTTGATGATAGATATCTTGAAGTATACGTAGATTATTGGCACTTCGATCCCAACTATATAGCCGACTATGCTGTTCCTCCAGCCCCTCACGTGCCCTGGGAAATAGACTTGGCTATGGACAAGTTAGTATTCGAGGAGAAGAAATTTGCTTATAGCGATAGCGCATCCGAGAAATACAATGTTCCATGGCTATCCTTGGTACTTAAAGATCATACTGAGGCAGTGAAAGAGGTATTAGAGAAGTTTAAAGCAGAGGGTTACTTCCCAGCTAATTACTTCACAGTTAACGGTAAAACTTATGCTACTAAGGAGGAGGCAATGGCTAGATATGACGCAGCTATACATTGGATTGAGACGCACGGCCATGCTGTAATAAGCGATGGCCCATTCTACTTATACAGATTCGATCCTGCTGCGCAATACGCCGAATTAAGAGCATTTAGAGATCCAACGTATCCATTTAAACCAGGAGATTGGTACTACGGTATGCCAACTCCAGTGGAGATAGTTAGCGTAGGTATACCTACTGTCGTACCTGGCGGCGAAGCTAAGTTCGTAGTAGAGTTAAGGGGTTCAATGCCGCTTGGTGTTAAGTACTTGATAAGGGATCCAACAACTGGTAAGATATTAATATCTGGCGTTGCTAAAGAAGTAACCCCAACGAGATTCGTGATATCATTATCGTCAGACTTCACTAGTAGCCTAATGCCTGGTCTTTATGAGTTACTGATTGTAGGATACAGCAGCGAGGTAGCTTTAGTTAGCGCTGAAAGGCAATTCTTCGACGTACTTAACATAAAGCCATTAGAAAGCGCATTTGAGAAAGCTGTAGCAGGTGTGAGAGAGAAAGTTGATGCGGTTTCAGGGCAATTAGGAGCTCTCT
>JAGGUS010000284.1 GCA_021158375.1 Thermoprotei archaeon | reverse complement strand
TGGTGCGGGGGGTGGGATTTGAACCCACGCAGGCCTACGCCACGGGAGCTTTCTGGAGCGAGCTTGCTCTCTCAGTCCCGCCCCTTTGACCTGGCTCGGGCACCCCCGCACTAGGCTAATTCTATTAAATAGCTGTGAGAGATTTAAACTTAACCTCGGGTACCTTATATATCGCATTATTCTGCATAATCACTGCCAAATAGCGGCTTGCGAGTTAAGGGTACTATTGGTTCTTGTTTCATGAGTAATATTTGAATTAACTCATTTGCTTTATTCGTCCTTCTCATGGCCTCTTTAGCGAGGTTCACAAGTTCTAAAGCTTTCCTATATAACTTTTCAGAAACTACACCTTTCTTCTTTGCCTCGTCAAGTTCATCCATATCTAATACCCTTATATTCCCCTCTACATCCTTTACAATATCAACTGCGAGATCTATGTAGTATATTCTGTTATCCCATATCTCTATGGGTGTATTTATGTTGCAGTACATTCCGAGATATTCTCCATTTTCCCTATAGTATTCGTGTATAAGCCACCATGATCCCTCGGTTAGATATGTTAATGCATAATCCCCTGGTTTTTTCTCTATATTTAATCCATCATGTATTCCATGACTTTTAAAAATTCTTCTTATAATGTATATTTTTTCATCATCTACCTTGATTATCGTTCCTGGTGTTAAATATATGGCCTTATTCTCAAGAGTGTAATGTATTATTTTAACTTGATTTCCTATATGCGGCTTAGATCTTTCCCTAAGGTACGCTAATAATCCCTCTGAGATTTTTACTCTATCAAACCCTTTTATCATAAGAAATTCTGAAAAGTCAACAAGCTCTGGATCCTCTATGTTGGACTTAAGGTAGTGATGCCCTATGACTGTAGGTACCACGCTGTTCCTTATTTCATCTGCCTTAAGTTTGCAATGCATTGTAAACCTAACATAAGCTATTTCTTCTCCTTCCTTAACTAATTTAGGAGCTTCCTCTTTGTTAATACTTATTATCTTCTCTCCTTCTTTAATTAGTTCTTGGGCTTCCTTAGCTACTAATGTCAAATCTCCATGTTCTGCACTGCTTCTCCACCGTATTCCCCACTTACCTGTATTCATGCTATAGGCTAGTGCTAATAGCTCTGCTCTTCGCTCAGGATCCCTTATATGTGGACTCACTGCATGCTTTCCGCCTAGTATAATTCTAGCGTAACGCCCTACTAATGTTATGTTCTCGCTAAGTTCGCATGGTCTATCGTAGTATGTACGCTTAACACAGACTAGGACCTTATCTCCTTCGTAATAGGTGTTTGCAGTTCTGAGTATACCCTCGTTCTCTCCTAGATTTACCACGTACTCATAGTCCCTCACTACTTTCTTTATTATGCCTACATATATCGCATTTAACTGCGGTCTGCACCTCCATACTACTGTATACGGAAATGTTTCCCTAATTTTACTTAATACTTTATCAACTGCTTCCTTCCTTCCGCGTATTTTTATGCCTTGCAAATCGTCCGTATCAATAATCATTACATCATGGGGTTTGACCTCATTAGGTAGGTTAAATCTAGATCTTATTACCTCGGATGTTTGTGTAGGCTTCATTTCTTCATCTATTAGTATGGCTGTTAACGCTGTTGAGTATATCCCTCTTAGCTTAAAGAACAACCTCCTTATACCTCCCTCATACTTGATCTCTAATTTGTTCAAGTATGCTAACTGCCTGCCATATAGCGGTCCTAGCGAAGAGTGGCATATTAGGATCCGTCGCAACTTCATCTAAAATGCTTATTGCGTTAGCTGCTCTTAAAGCTGGGCTTAAGTCCTTACGTTGCAACATTTTTATGGCCTCTGAAGCAGCTCTTCTGATATTTCTTGGAACACCAGTATCTTCTGCGATCCTCTGTAATATCATTATAGCCTGTGCGGCTCTTTCCTCAGGATTAGAGTAAGTAGTAGCCATAATATTCACCTCAAGTAATTCTTTAGATATTTATCTAGAAATATTTAGATATAGGGGCTCTACTTTAATTTAGTGCTCATCTATATTCCTCCGTTAAGGTGACCTATATGCAACAGAAGCAAGATGAAAAGGTAATAAAGAAAATGGCAGATCTACTAAGAAGTGGCGCTCAAATGCTAGCTGAAACATGTCCCATTCACGGCGTGCCATTATTCAAACTTAAAAGCGGTGAAATAATATGCCCGGCTTGTGGTAAGGGTGTTCTTTTTGCTAGAGAAGGTGAGGAAACTAAAGTAGCTGGAAATGTAATATTAAATCGCTTAGAGAGCGTAATCTTAACGAAGATAAGGCTTCTAACAGGATTATTAGAGCAAGAGAGCGATATCTATAAAATGCATGAGTACGTTAAATCCCTCTCATCACTAATAGATGTGCTCAGTAAAATACGCTCTCTTTCCTCGAAATGATACTAAATACTTTCTCTCATGTCCTATTTAAAACTTTGCATTATTAATTAATCTTTTAGGAATTTAATTGCAAATATTCTTACTATAGTCAATAGTACAAAGTATAAATAAAATAGCCTATAGGCGTCTAATTAATATATTGAATGTTCCACATACACCGAAACATTTTAAGAGTTGTGGTATAGAATAAATATTCAACGGTATAGCTATAATTAGAATGCATGAAGGGGTGCTAGGATGAGTGGGATATATATTAACTTTCCATCGTTGCCCCATTACGAAGATTCATACAAGCATAACGTCTCTAGAGATCTGCTTGCAGAGGGCTTAGCCGAGGCGATGTGCAAGATAAACGGTTATACAGCATCAAAGATGATATCCGTTGCTGGTAAAGACAAACTGTATAAAGGCACACTAAGGATTCAAGTTGGCCTCGGCCATGGACCTAGAGTAATATATTTCAAATCGGATAGCGCCTTAAGACGTGCCATAATAAAGGCGATAAAGATATTAAGGCAGCCCTTAATAGATTTTGGCTTTAAGATCTACTACAAGTATTTTAACGGCAATAAATGGCAGGCAGTGCGTTCCGATGAATACTTACTCAGAATGATCCTAGGTAAGGATCAGCTATCATTCAAGGTAAAGCTCATAAGAGGTCTAGGTCGTTTAGATCCACAAGAACTTACCGAAATGATAATCGAAAGACTTAAAGTTTCGCTTAAGAATCTAGGTCTTGAAAGTCCAGAATTTATCAGAGTGAGATAGCGGGATCGTTAATGAGTGGAAACCATGGTGCACGATTAACAACAGTTGCGGAAATACGTGATCCTATACACGGATACATAATGATAACTGATGTAGAGCGCAAGTTAATTGATACTGCTATTTTTCAACGCCTACATTATATTAGACAGCTAGCTGGTGCATACTACGTATACCCTGGGGCAGATCATACTCGCTTTGGGCACTCATTAGGGGTTATGCACTTAGCAGGCATTATGGGTGATCATCTAGCTAATTTAGGCTATATAGACTTGGATGATGTGCAGATGTTAAGAATAGCCGGCCTTCTTCATGATCTTGGTCATGGTCCATTTTCTCATGTATACGAGGAACTACTAGTCGTGCATACGGGTAAGACTCACGAAGATATGACCCAATGGCTCATATTAAATACGGAGATAAAAGACATATTAAACGATGAAGGTTATGAACCTAATAAGATCGCCGACCTAGCTGTAGGGAAGCTTAGCGATAGTGACAAGTCATTCTTAAATAGAGTCATCTCTTCTCCCTTCGATGTAGATAAGATGGACTTCTTAGTAAGGGATTCGTATTTTACTGGCGTAGAGTATGGTTATATTGATGTTTATAGGCTCATATACTCCTCTAATGTAGTTGACAATGAACTTGCTATAAAAGTGCCTGCAGCCCTCTATGCCCTTGAAGCCTTCATAATAGCTCGTTATGAAATGTTCAAGGCAGTATACTTTCACAGAACAGTCCGGAGCTCTGAATTGTTATTACTTAAATCGATGGACTATGCATGTGATGAATTAAATCTCATTAATATAGATGATCCTGAGGAGTACATGAAACTTACCGATTCATGGGTTATTACAAAACTAAAAGAGTTAAGCATGAGATCAAATATAACTAAAAAGGAGATTAAGCTAGCTGTAGAATTTTACAAGATGCTTGAAAAACGCGATCTCTTAAAATGTGCATATGAAACGGTACTCCATATACAGGCTCCTGTTATGAGTAACATAATTGCACAACGATCCATACGCAATAAGATAGAGGAGGAGATAGCGTTAAGATCTGGAGTTGATTCAGAATATATAATACTTGACATGCCCTCAGTTCCTTCGATTCCTTACACTCCAAGGCAAAATGAACCTTTTGAAATTCCCGTTTATGAAATAGTGAATGGAGTCCCTAGAAGAAGGCGTCTCACTGATATCTCAAGCCTCATAAACGTACTGAGGGGCTATGTTGATGTATTGCGTGTATATACCACTTCGAAGTTTAGGCAACAAGTATCTAAGGCCGCAAGGGATGTACTCGGGGAACCTTCATCGCTCCTCTCGGTGTCATTATGAAGGCATATAGAATCTACAAGGCTAAGACTCTCTCTTTTATAAAAGGCGTTATCACGGGTTCTCTCATGGTCTCAAATGAGCCTATATCATTTTATGGTGATATAGACGTTAGCAGCGGTGTTGTAGTCAATAAACGCCACGATCTATACGGTAGAAGCTTAAAGGATAAAGTGTTATTAATTCCGCATAGCCGAGGTTCAACAGTAGGTCCATATATTCTCTATTCTCTTTCAAAAAGAGGTCTAGCTCCTAAGGCTATTCTTTCATGCGAGACAGATACTTTACTAGCAGTGGGATGTATAATTAGTGATATATGGT
>JAGGUS010000125.1 GCA_021158375.1 Thermoprotei archaeon | reverse complement strand
CCTACGTCCCAGGGTATAAAGTGAAGAAGATCTTAGGGCTTGTGTATGGAATTACGATAAGGACTAGAGGTATGGGAGGTAGGATAGTAGCATCTATTCAGCAAGTATTTGGAGGAGAAGTAACGGCATATACTGAAGAGGCAATAAGAGCAAGAAGAGAATGCATAAAGAGAATGGTAGAGATGGCAAGAAGAATGGGTGCGAATGCAGTAATAGGAGTAGACTTTGAGACCAGTGATTTACTCCAGGGTATGGCAACGTTATTTGCAACATACGGCACTGCAGTATACATAGAGAAAGAGGAAGGAGGACAAGTAGAAATAGAGCTAAAAGATGACATTATACCCTTTAAAGAGGAGAAGAGAGAGGAAATAACAATTGACTATATGTATAATAGGCTACTTAGTGTTTACTCAGCGGCATATAGTACCAAAGCAAGAATAATGCTTGAAAAGGATATTGAAAAACTTATGAAAGAGAGCAAACTATCACGTGAAGAGGCGATAAAGAAACTCTACGAGAAATATGTAAAGTAAGGATTAAGCGCAGAAAACTTCGCAAAATTAATTTCCAGAATAATAGTCAAAAATAAGCAAAAACTTTAGAGGTGGCAGGAATCATTTTTACTTACTAGCTCTTATATTCGCAAGTTTAGTGCAAATTTTAAATTCAAAATTCGCACTATAAATAGTAGTAGTTGGGTGTTTTTATGAGCACAATACGGTATAGGATTAGTATTAAGGGTAGAAACATAGCGCTTCCGTCTGAGATTAGGAAAATATTGAAGTGGAGGACAAATGAGATATTATTCTTCAGGCTTAAGGGAAATGAAATAGAGGTTACTAAAGCTGATGGACATACCGCTAAATTACTAAAAAGTAGATTACATATTCCGGTTGATATAGCCAGAGCTTTAAATATAAGGGATGGAACTGTAGTAGAACTGATACCTGAGGAAGATGGTAAGCTTATTATAAAGTTAGTCTTTAAGAAATAACTTCGAGAAAAATTGGATATAAATCATGCAATGGATTTTCTCTCCCTCTTAAGCTCCTCTAAGATTTTCTTTGCCTTATCTAATCTAATTTCTCCTTCTTTTATCATTCGTTCTACAACTAAGTCTATCAATTCTCCTGTAGCGCCTGCAGCGATAGCTAAATTTCGCGCATGTAATTTCATATGACCTCTCTGTATGCCCTCAGTAGCTAGAGCTTTAAGGGCAGCTAGATTATTTGCTAAGCCAACACTAACCATAACTTGAGCTAGCTCGCTTGCAGTTTTGACTCCTAATATCTTTATGGCTAACCTTGCTAAAGGATTAGAGCGAGTTGCCCCACCTACGATTCCGACGGCCATAGGCATCTCTAAGAATCCTTTAAGATCTCCTTTTTCCGTGACTTCCCAGGTACTCAGAGGTAAATATCTTCCTGTAATAGATGCATAGGCATGTGCACCAGCTTCAAGAGCTCGTGTATCGTTACCCGTAGCTAAAGCAACAGCTATAACTCCATTCATTATGCCCTTGTTGTGTGTAGCAGCCCTATAGGGATCTGATTTCGCAAAGGCGTAAGCATACATTATTCCTTCAACCACTTCTTCCCCACCAAGTACTTCTTTTGGTACTATACATTCGGCACGAGCAAGTCTCTTAACGGCTAAATTCGATACTATCCTCAAGTATACCTTCCCTCCAGTTATCTTTTCGATGTATGGTGCCACTGCTTCTGCCATTGTGTTTACGGCATTTGCACCCATAGCGTCACGTACATCAACTAATAGGTGGACTATTATCATGGGACCTTTAAATGTATCTATAACCCTGACTTCTAAGTCCTTCGCACCACCGCCTAGCTTTACTAGTATTGGATCCTTCTCATTTGCTATTTCAAGAATTTTATCCTTTTCAGCTAATATTTGCTTCTTAGCTTCCTCTATATCCTTCACCTTAGTTAATTGAATTTGGCCTATCATAACTGGCGGTGTAGTACTAGCTTTAAATCCCCCTCCAGACCTTATCATCTTTGCAGCGTTACTAGCTGCGGCTACGACTGAAGGTTCTTCTATTACCATAGGGACTAAGTAGTCCTTACCGTTTATGAGGAAATTGGTAGCAACGGCAAAAGGTAGATGAAATACGCCTATGACGTTCTCTATCATTTTATCTGCTAAGCTTAGTGGAAGGCTTCCTGTATTTAAGAGTAGGCTTACTTCTTCTTCTGTAAGGTTCGCGAAGTCCTTTACCACTTTTACTCGCTCTATTATTGGTAGTTTATAGAAGCCGGGTAGTCTAGATGTCTTCATTTTTACATCTCCTTTTTGATAATTTCAGCCTAGGTATATTATACCTTTCCATAAATGGTAGTTGATAGAAAATATTGAGAGAAGCGACAGAAAATTAAAACCATAAACGAAGAATAATATGCTAACTTACTACAAATTCACAATATGAATCACCTTTAGCAATACATTTGGTCTCGGTAACTACTACTTCTTTCCTAAATACCTCTTG
>JAGGUS010000245.1 GCA_021158375.1 Thermoprotei archaeon | reverse complement strand
TTTCCCTCCTTTGCTTATTACCTTTATCGTCCTAATTATTAGAGGGGTAGCGTTCTTCACAGTACCTTTGAGTTCTACGTATACGAACTTAGAACCGTGACGAGCTACGAACCATCTAGCCTTCATTTTCGATAGCCATTTCACCTTACTCATTTATACCACCCCTTATGTTTTTAAGGAGTTTTTCTGCTTCGGCAGATTTCACCTTATCTTCATATTCGCTGATAGCAAGAGAGCCCTTTCTCGTTAAGAGCAATACCCGCCTTCCGCTTACGTAATCCTCTCTAAGATATCCTAAAGCCTGTATCGCATCTAGAAGTCTTGATGCTACATCGGATGGCAGTCCTTTATCAGTTAATAGAGTTATTGCTTCGCCTCTCGTTAATACTTGTTCTGTTGATGCCTTCAATAGCATATAGACACAATTAGCGCTATCCCTAAAGTCACGTTCAAGCAATGTTATTTTAACCTGCTTGACTTCCTCTAACCTTGCTAATTTTATCCCCAGGGCCTTCATATGTGCTTCTATTTCCTCATCAGAAGGAACTGTATAGTCTTGTGCAAGGGATTTATGAATCCTTACTGTAGCGATCCTGCCGCTAATCGAGAAGAAGAGCGCTTCATTAGCGGAAATGTCCGTCTCAATATTATGTGAAACTTGCTCTATTAGCCTGAGGTCATAGTAGTCTATTGTTCTGTGTACTATGAAAGTTCCTATACGGCTTATAATGTTCGGTGATAGGGCATGAATCGTGCTTGAGGATATATGTAGGAATACTCCATTTTGTCTGCCTTTATCTATTGCCGAGAAGAGATCATGTAGCGCATTACCTTCATTATGTGGAAATATCGATGAAGCCTCGTCTATTAACACCATACAGCTCCTCCCTAAACATAGGCCTTTTAACAAGAGTAAGGCTGCCATGAGTGGTCTGTAATTTGAAGCCATTCTGGACATGTCTATTACAGTTAGGCCATTGAAGAGAGAGCTAAAATCACATGGCATTTTATGGGAAAATGCAGCTGCCGTTCTTCCCCTAAGCATAGGTGCCAATGCTCTTATCAAGCTATCTATCTTGGAGTATTCCTGAATCGTCAGCGTTGGCGATTCCTCTATATCCTGTATCGTAACAAGGAAGTCCACTATACCTGCTTTACTTCCTACTTTCTCATGAAGTTCCATGAGTCCAGAGTATAATAGACGTTGTTCGATATTCCCTAGGTCTAAGTAAACGGCCATTAGTTTTACGAGCGCATTGAAGTAGACCTCTGGATCTAGAGGATATGGATCAAAGAGCGGGATAGCAAAGTCTATACCGGCTCTAAATATCTTAACTGATGGTATAACGTTCATTAGCTTTGTGTAATAACCGTGAAGATCCAGGATCAAATAGGAATGTCCTATTTCCCAAGCTTCTTCAACTATCTTGAAGTTAGTATTTATAGCATCGTATATATAGCCTACAACGGCAATATTGAGTTTTAGTTCGTCAATGTGTATACGAAATGCCTCGTTGGTGGGTATTATTTCCCCAATTAAGATGCTATGTTCTACTTTATCTCTGTCTTTAATCACTAGTGAGCCATCTATAAAGGAGCGCAGTACGCTTACATCATTAGGTACTGTAATACATGTTTTCATCCAGTTATCACCTCACATACGGCCTCTGCTAGTTCTTCGCCTGTCAATATATTGACATCTGCTAGGCCTATACTGGATAATATAGCAGAGCGAGCCCACTCAAGTTTACGTATTATCTCATCTACAAGTTCTTTCACTACTTTATCGTTTACACGTACGACCAGTTTTTTGGTACGGATAATAAATAGTATCCTTACTTTCCACGTCTGTTCTTCAGGAATTGGTTCGTACATGGAAACGTACGTTATACTGTAGCCTAATCGCATAGCTGAGGAGAATATGCCAGCTAAGGAGCCTTTGACACCTTTAGGCAATGATCTTAGTTCTATAGCACCCACTCCTATTACTGTCAGTCCTTTTGTCAATATTAGGCAAGGTGAATCCTTTGTCGGTAAGTAAGCTGTAGAGCTTACTGGAAGTTCATATTCGTAGAGACACTTTAGCTTTTTAGGAACTTTTATTCTCTTTAATGGACGTATA
Source organism: Thermoprotei archaeon (assembly GCA_021158375.1). GTDB lineage: Archaea > Thermoproteota > Thermoprotei > QMSL01 > B3-G16 > B3-G16. Next base: position 5,312 of record JAGGUS010000245.1, on the reverse strand, counting down.
CTTTGATTATTACTTTGAATATTTGATGCAACTTCCTTTTCGTCCTTTTTAAGAACTCGATAAAGCCTTTTGACTACTAGGTAGGCTATAAACATTCCAGTTAGTGGTATTAGCAGTATAGGCGCTTTAGCTAATACTATCATTATTAGTACCACGAGGAATGCCTTCCATAGTATGTTTTTTGCTTTCTTCATCGGCATCCTTATACCCATAAGGGAAAGGGAAGAAGTCCCTGTTAAATCAATTGTCGAAATTTAAGATTATGCCGTCCGTCTACGCGTCTACTCGCGATGCTACACGCAATACTATTTGAGTACAATATGTATATTTACTAGAAATTAGTGCTATAGTATGGGTTGTCCTATTGAGCGCGGATAAACGACTTGTAGAAGCACTTGGCGATATGACTAGGTATCAAATCCTTAAGTTAATTAAAGAAGAGGGACCAATGAGTGTAAGCGATATGTCTGTAAAACTCAATAAGCATAGAGCAACGATAGATAAACATGTTAAACAGCTCATGAAAGCTGGCTTATTAGTGAGAAAGGAAGATCCGGAAAGAGGGGTTTTCGTTTACATGTTAACAGATGCTGCAATCAATGTTATTGAAGGGATAGAGAGGGCAAAGGAGAGCGCGCCTAAGCCCATTATAGAGATGCCAGTAAAGAAGATTAGGAGGATTAAAATTAAGAAGATCTTGCCTATATTAAAAGTGCTGTTAGTATATGGGCCATCTTCATTCTTTATAGCACTAGGAATAATAGGGTTCTTCATTCCAGAACCAGACGTACGTTTTTTAGGACGATTTATATGGCTTATGCTTATGCTAATCCTAGCCCTAGTGTGGAACATATTAATAAGGAGGATGAGCGAGGGAAGTAGGAAAAGCTAATTTAATTACAATTCTAGTTTTATGAGAGGGTGTTAGTTGTTGTTAAAGGGTAGGGATCTACTAACATTAGCCGATTTTAGTGATGAAGAAGTACGCGAGATATTAGAAGCAGCTCGTACCTTGAAGTTGCTCTATAATATGGGGCATAAAGTAAATGTACTTTCCGGAAAGACGCTAGCATTATACTTCGAATTACCGTCTACTAGAACAAGAATAAGCTTTGAAGTAGCTATTCATCAGCTCGGAGGATATGCTATATATTTAAGGCAAGAAGATCTACAATTAGTTCGTGGTGAAAGCATAGCAGATACTGCAAGAGTATTATCTAGGTATGTAAAAGCCATAGTGGCAAGAGTTAGAAACCATGAGATATTAGAGGAGATGGCAAGGTATGCAGAGATACCAGTCATAAATGCATTAAGCAATCTATATCATCCATGTCAAGCACTAGCAGACCTACTTACTATATATGAGAAGAAAGGACGTTTTAGAGGTCTACGCGTCGCATATATTGGAGATGGGAATAATAACGTATGTCATTCGCTAATGTTAGCGTGTAGTAAAGTCGGTATTGATATACGAGTAGGATGTCCTAGAGGATACGAACCATTAAAGGAAGTAGTTAAGAAAGCAGAGGAGGCAGCTAGTAAGCACGGATCTATTGTAGAGATACTGCATGATCCGTACGAAACAGCCAAAGGAGCTGATGTGATATATACAGACGTTTTCGTATCCATGGGGAGAGAAGAAGAGAGAGATAAGAGATTAAGGGATTTTGCAGGATGGACGATAACTAAGGATATCGTAAGGATGGCTAAGGAGGACTATATATTTATGCATTGTCTACCCGCGCATAGAGGAGAGGAAGTGGCGTCTGAAGTCATAGACGATCCAAAACATTCAGTCGTATGGGATCAAGCAGAAAATAGGCTTCACTTGCAGAGAGCATTACTTGCATTAATAGTTCCTTAATGGTGATCTTTATTGCGACAATATGGAGCACAAAGTGAAATTGCTCCATTAAAGAAAGTCGTAGTACATGTTCCGAATGAGGAAGAGTTCATAGTGTTGAAGAAGGAGGAGGTTAGGAAATGGTTATTTAGAGAAATCCCGGACTTTAAGAAATTGCTTAAAGAAGTAGAAGATGTAATCGATTATCTAAAGGAGGAAGGCATCGAAGTAATAGAGATAAGGGGAGGGAGGTCACCTAACCAGATATATGTTAGAGATATTGGTATTGCTACAGATACAGGCTTCCTTCTTGGGAACTTTAGATATAGCGTTAGGGAGGGAGAGGAAGAAATAGTTATCAATAAGTTAATAGAACTTGGGATTCCCATAATTAAAGCGCCTCCTAAAGCGATATTTGAAGGGGGAGATGCAGTATTTCTAACGAACAAGGAGCTCTTAATAGGTATAGGTGAGAGAACAAATGAGAATGGATATAGGTGGCTGAGCAAGACATTTCAAGGTGACGTAATACCTGTCAGACTTAATCCTGTCACATTTCACCTGGATCTAGCATTCAACATAGCAGATAGCCACGTATGCGCTATGTATACTAGAGCGCTACCTGAGGAAATAATGAAGTTGCTAAGAACGAGAGGATATGACATAATAGAAGTGCCTCAAGATGACTTTAAGAACTTCGCTATAAACTGGTTAACATTAAGGAGTGGGAGAGTGCTCTTCTATGATGGATATAGGGTCAACAGATTCACTCGTAGAGAGCTTGAAAGAAGAGGCATTGATGTAATAAGCGTAGACATAACTGAAATAACTAAAGGTAACGGCGGTATAAGGTGCATAACTCTTCCGATACTTAGGGAGTACTAGTTAATAGTTTCCTGAAGAAAACTTTAAGTTTATTAAGAGCGCTCTTCACTTCCTCGCTCATCTCATCTCCGAATTCATAGGATTTAACCTGAACCCCAATAAGAAATATTTTAACATCACTTAGCTCTTTTCTTATGAACTTAGCTATCACTTTTAAGGGTAATTTATGAGTGGTCAACGGAGTTATTTCCTTAAAATCTTCATCGAAGTCATAGACTACTATTTCCCCTGGATTTAAATTCGCATCAATGGCATCAACAAATATCACTACTTCGGGTCTCCTCCTAATTATGACTGAGATTAAATTTTCTAACATTATCCCTGCATTGAGAAGTTTATCTCCTAATCCCTGTTTACATAGGGCTTCGGCAAGTTTCACACCAAGGGAATCATCTCCTCTTAGCTCATTACCTAGAGTAACTACTAGAATGCGTTTTTCGTGTGCTATCTTAAAGACCTTCTCTAGCCCTAAGTGACCATAGCTACTAGTTTCCATAAAGATCACGTGCGACGGCTATTGTGGCTTGACCTAAACATATTCCGCCATCACCAGCGGGCATATTCCTTGGTCTTAAGACTGCATACCTATCTGCAATGGTATCAAGTATCCCTCTTAGAATTATTTCATTCACAGAAGCACCTCCGGATATGACGAGCTTATCAATACCTCTTCGCTTTGCAGCTATTGCTACTCGTCCAAAAGCAGATCCTAGTGCATATTGGAAGCTCTTAGCAATAGATCGTAAGTCAACCTCATCCATTAGGGAAATAGCTTTTTTAAAAGCATTACTCACGTTTATTACAAAGTGGCCCTTCATATCTTCAGTTATATCTATTTTAAAGAGATCATCTATTATTTCGCCCCCTTTGGAGAATTCTTCTAATTTTATGGCAGGCTCCCCTTCATATGTCCTTGTATGGCATACGCCAAGTAATGCAGACATAGCATCAAGAACTCTACCCATGCTTGATGTAAGCGGGGCCTTTTTCAGTTCAATTATTCTGGTCAATATGTCTAATTCTCTCAAACCTCTGGGCAACATCTTGTAATATCCTCGAGATATTAAGAAATCCTTAATCCCATCTATAGGCATCACTTTAGAGAGTATACTAGCTAACATCCTAATGGGATATCTAGTAGCCATATCTCCTCCTGGAAGTAAGTTATACTCTATGTGACCATATCTGTTGAACGTGAAGTAGTCTGCGATCATAACCTCCCCTCCCCATAGAGTTTTATCAGAACCATAGCCAAGCCCATCGATAGCGATTCCCACTACTCGTTCGTCCTTGATTCCCTTTTCAGCCATAACTGATGCTATATGAGCATGATGATGTTGTACAAGCAGCAAATTACAATTAAGTTTAGAAGATAGTTCCTCTGCATACCTCCTAGTAAGATAAGCAGGATGCATATCAGCTACAATGATAGTGTTCGAATCGAGCTTTACGTTGTAAGCGTTAAGTAAAAAGCCTATAGACTCTTTTAGAAAGTTAAGAGCTTCTAAATTATCTACATCCCCTAGATATTGCGTGGGTATTACTTTATCGCCTAACTGTATTGAAGCGACATTGGATAGAAGAGCGCCAAGTGCTATTATAGGCCTTCTAGCCTTGAAAGGCGACTTTATCCATAGGGGGACATATCCTCTAGCTCTTCTTAGGAACTGCGGTATCCCCAGACTAATTCGTATCACGCTGTCGTCAATTCTATTAATAATTCGTCTATTATGAATTAAGAAGAAGTCTACTATGTTCTTTAACTTAACTAGAGCTTCCTTTTCATCCTTACATATCGGCATTCCAGGGGGATTGCCACTAGTCATTATCAGGAATTTATCCTTTACTTCTTGAAGGAGAAGGTAGTGTATCCCGCTATAGGCCAACATGACTCCTAGCGTATTTAGTCCTGGAGCAACATATTCCGATACTACAGAAGGAGTTCTTTTCTCACAAACTACTATTGGCCTAGATAATGACGTTAATAGCTCCTCTATGAGCTCATTTATTACTACGATCTTTTTTGCCACCTCTAGATTAAGAGCCATTAGTGCAAAGGGTTTTGTAGGTCTTCTCTTTCGCCTCCTTAATTCAATGACTATATCATCATCAGTGGCTAGAGCGGCTATATGAAAGCCACCAATGCCCTTTATTGCAACTATGTTACCTTCATCAATTAATTCGGCAACTTCCTTTATAGGATCATCAGTATGTATAGGATTGCCGTCCTTATCTAATAGGCTTAATTTAGGACCACAACTTGGACAGCTTATTCCCTGAGCATGGAACCGCCTTAAATTGTTTGGATCTTTAAACTCCTTAAGACAGGTATTACAGAGCGGGAAATCTCTCATGCTAGTATTCTTCCTATCATATGGCAACTTTTCAATTATAGTGAATCTAGGGCCACACCAAGCACAGGAGTGGAAGGGATATCTATAAAAACGCGAGTTAGGATTGGTTATGTCCTTTATACAATATTCACATATACTAAAATCTGGAGGTATCATGGATATGGAACTCCTTTTTATAGAACTTTGAAGTATCGTAAAGCCATTAATGTGCTTGGGCATTACCTCAACTA
>JAGGUS010000269.1 GCA_021158375.1 Thermoprotei archaeon | reverse complement strand
GTGAAAGTACTAGGAGTAAATAATGTAGAATTTGCTCGCGCTTTAAATGCTGAAGGGATTCCTGCAGGGGCGGGTTATTTAGGCGAAGTACTCTATATGGCACCATATTTACGGCATAAACGTGTATATGGGAATAGCAAGTGTCCCTTCGAGTGTCCTCTATATGGTAGAAGTAGAGTTGAATATAAGAAAGGACTATGTCCTAATGCAGAGAGAATTCTTAAAGAACTCGTGACAATACCGTGTAATGAGTTATTTACTGAAGAGGACGTAGACGATATCATTAGAGCCATTGAAAAGATCACCAAATATTTCTTAACGCATAAAGGTAAGTAGGATATGAGGTGATCTTAGTGATAATAGATATACACACCCATGTAGGCATAATGAGATCTTGGTCTCCTTACTTAATAGGTCATGTCAGAGCTACTGTGCTGGATCTAATATCATATATGGATCATGTAGGCGTGGATATAGCGGTCTTATTGCCGTTGCCTGGAAGGATAGAACCGGATACCATCATCCCTGGAACAGAGAAGGTAATTAGACTTTCTAAGGAATATCCGGATAGAATAATTCCCTTCTGTGTAGTGGATCCTAGAGGCATTAAAGTAGAGGAAAAGGTGGAGAGATACGTCAAGATGGGATGTAGAGGATTGGGCGAATATAAAGTGCCCCTACCTATTGATGATAGGAGATCCGTTTCAATATTCAAGTTATGCGCTGATCTCGGGATTCCTATATTAGTACATATGGATAATAGATTTAACCCCGACATACGCCGATTCATAAGCGTATTAAACGAAGTGCCTGATGCTGTATTTATAATGCATGGCCCTGGATGGTGGAAGCATATATCCGCTAACGTCGATGAGAAGACGGACTATCCAAAAGGTAAAGTCACACCTGGTGGGCTAGTAGAGAAAATATTTCGTGAATATAAAAACGTATATGCTGACATTTCCGCATATTCTGGATTAAACGCTTTAAGAAGGGATCCTGCATACTCTAAAAGCTTTATAAGCAAGTTCTCGAATAGACTCCTCTATGGTACTGACTTTCCTGGTATATCCCCAGAAGGTAATCAATTCGGCCCTAATAAAGCGCATCTTAACTTGATAATGAATTTAGGTCTAGATACGAATATAGTAGACAACGTCCTGTACAAGAACGCCCTAAGAATACTTGATATACATGTTTAACATCAACCTCTACCTTTAATTTTTATCTCTCGTTCTGTTTTACTCCACGAGCATAATGAAAAATATGAAAATGATGTAGGAATGCTCCTTTCTCTATATTACAATAGACTTTATGCCTAATGTAGTGCATACATGCTGTATTTCTCGAAGCCAATCACCTAATACCAGTACATGATGATCCCCTACTACTGATTCAGCGAATTTCGATAGATCCTTTATCTTTATCTCAACTCTTGTTGCACACTCTCTGGCATCTTCTACCTTAGATCTTACAATGGTTCCTCTTGCTATTACCATCTCATTTAAGAACTTACTTACTCTAGCTATAGTTACGATCTCTCCTTCAGAGAAATAGCCCTTTATAGTAGCACCGTATCCTGTTTCATGGAAACTTACTATGTCAAACTCTCTGACAATGCTGATAGGAACCGTGCAATGCGAGATCCGCAGTATGTTCCTCTCTAAATCCATATATGTTGGATTTCCCATGAAGGCAGGTCTTCCCGAAATATAGCTCATTATCATCATAGTGATTAGGGCATCTAAATCAGCTTCGCAGGCAGCAGGAATTCCCTCATCACGGAGAAGGGATAATGCAATACATGGTGGCCTAAGTACTTTATTTCTTCTATATATCAGATCTATAAAACCAAAACAATCTATCGTAACTGCAGAAGCATCATATTTCCTTATGAAATGCTTCATTGCTAGATATAATCTGATACCATCCTCAAGGGCTTTATTATAGTCTTCTTTGAACTCTGCTATCCTTTTTGCAGATTCTATTATATGTTTCATCCTCTCCTTACCAGCTTTTATATCTATACTTACTTTATCGTACTCTTCTACTAACTCCTCTAGTGGGATTAACATGATTTTAACGCCTAATTTCCTCTCTAGATATTCAATAGGAGTTATTACGTCGCGTATATAGGATGCTGGCGTTCCGAATGATATTATCCTTGCGTTCCTTAGGACATTTAAGCAACGTAGTTCTCTTAACGCGCTTAATAGATCCTCAATGCCCACAGCTAGCTTAACTAATCTGTTTCTTCTACGTAGTTCTCCGTAGGCATCCAGTGCTTCAGGACCTGGGAATCCTTCATGCCTACGCTTCATCCTAAGCGAATTAAGTCCTAAAATTACTGTAGGCAATCCCAAGTCGCCAAGGACTATTAAGGTAGGCTGTGATCCAAGACCTGCATTTATAGCTAATAGTATGTCTGTATCCTTCACTATCCTCTCTCTTAGGCTAAAGTCATAAAGGTCATCTACTGAAGAGACTACGATAGGTTCAAGCAGTTCTATACCCTCTTCTTTTTGAAGTACATCCCTAAGGTAATCTAGATAAGCCCGTACTCTATTTAACATCTCCTCTTTACTTGGCTGTGACCACCACGAGTATAGCTTAGAATAATACGCTATAATGGGTCGAACGCGCATTCTACATAGATTAGTGTAGACCATGTTAGTATATATTCCTAAAATCAAGTTAAAGTTTCACAATTGAAATCGAATTCATCCCTTCTCCTTTATTATAATTTTTAGTCCTACTCCTCCATCTCCGTATATCTCTGGGTACTTTTCGGATATATACCTTCTTATTCCATCTCCACTGCAGTGTATGGGATATATCTTTTTCAATCCAAGTTTAACTAACGAATTAGCGACTGATG
>JAGGUS010000233.1 GCA_021158375.1 Thermoprotei archaeon | reverse complement strand
TGTAATAATGAGTTCCTGCCTCTTCTATGCATTTCATAGCGATCTTTTTGATTTTCGCTTCCTTACATGTAAGGAGCAGTGAGGTACTTATGTTCCCCATGATGCACCTATCGCCTAGCTTCCTCCTAGCTTTTCTTAAACTCACCGTGTAGTCTATATGGAATACGGAAGCTTTAACTTTAGGAAATATTTCTAATAAATGTCTAGCATCGCCGCATATGTGGAGAAATGGATATGCTTCATGGTGTAGAATGCTTTCGCACAACCTATTAAGATACGGAATTAATTGTTTAAATAGTTTAGGCGATACTAATGCGCAACACGGTTCTAGGATCATTATACCGTTTGCTCCAGCATCAATCAGTTCTTCTGCATAATTTTGTAAGAACTCAGTTAATTTTGAGAACATCCCCATTATTGTATGTCCCTCTCGCATAAGATGTTTTATGATTTCCTTAAAGCCGATCAGTTCCATAGCTAACGTTAAGGGCCCCGTTATATATGCGCCTATAAAGTATTTGTCGCTTACCCTATCATATAATATCCTTGTAGCTTCTATAAATTCCCTTATCCTCCCTCTATCTATCTCAAAGTCTATTATCTCTGGCACACAATGTCCAACTATTACTGGCGTACACCCTTTGAACTCTACCTTAGCGCCTAATGCTTCTGCTTCTAGCGTTAAATCCATGTAGTGGAATATACCATCTGGCTTATAGAAATTAAGAGCCTTTATCTGTAATTCAGCCATTAGTTTCCCACAACTGAACGCTTTTCGTGGATTCACTCCTGCTAATAGCGCTGAATGAACTCCTATTAACGGTAATGCGGGAGGGCTATCTAATGGATCTCCCCTTATGGCAGATAGTATCTTCTCTTTTGGTCTCATATATATTATTACCTCATCGCATTCCAATGCTTCTTAGCCATCTCTTGAGCTAATTAAAAATAGAGTTTAGAGCTAGAATAAAATTTTGATCGTCTCAATTCTGTAAGGTTTTAAAGGTATTTCTACTGTGGGCTTTATTTCGAGTTCAGTGATATCTTCCTCATCAAGCCTGGCTCTTAATAACCTGTGTGGTCTCTTATGTAGAGTAATCCTCGCCTTAGTAGTATGTGGTGAAGGATTATAGATCCTCAGTATGATACTCTTTCCGTCAATTCCTCTCTTAAACGTCGAGAATAGTATGGGATCGCCCTCTACCTCTAACAATGAATATTGCGGTGGAAGCTCTCCTTTATGAGATATATCTTCATGAGCTATTCCTGGAACTATATACTCTAAGGCTAGTTTATGTACACCAGCTTCGTATAAGGAACCCGAATAGGGTATTATAGATAGCTCGAAGCTCCTAATTCCAAGACACTGTGCATCAGGTGTATTGATGTAGGGGCCAGCATGTCCAGGTCTTGTGAGGAGATCCCCTCTTGAAAGCCAGCCGACGCATCTTAAAAGGGTGAATATTATCTCCGCTCCATTCTTGTTCTCCCTAATTTCGTATTCATGTAAACCTTTAGCTACTATACAGAGTCCCCTCTTATCATCATTTATGCTTACCCACGATCTAGTAGGATATGTCTTTATAGGGACTTTAGAGGTCCCATGTAAGTAGTAATGAGGCGATTCGTTAGGCCTCTCTATTATCATGTAGTGCGTCTTAGCATAGTGCTTCTTCGTTTTAACTCCCGTTGGGAATACTATCCTAAGCCTATGGTCTTCGGCTCTATTATCAATTACTATTCTTAAATCTACGCGTGGGATCCCTCTATATAAGGTTACGTATAAGTCTACTGGAATATCGATTTCCTCTTCACTCCTAGACTTCCTATTTTCTGATGCAGATTTCGGGATCTTCATAGTATAGCTCACTTTAGCACATAAGTAAACAGGACCTTGCTCTATGAGCTCTAATGAGGCCTTTATGTTATCGCTTCTAATTATTTTATCATGCTCAGGAGGTGAGTAATCGTATTCATCGCCAATATCGCCTCCGTCCTCTAATACGGCTAAGCCCTCATAAACTTCCCCTGTCCTCTTGTCAAGAATTCTTAGTGCTCCTCCTCTTTCAATATCGAACTCCACTCTCAGGTAATCGTTTTCTATAAAGTGTTCTCCTGCTTTTAATGCCTCTTCATGGTCCTTATACTCTCCTTTAATTACAGAGTATGATTTGAATCCAAGAGGAGGCAGTTCATCAATCCACGTTACCTCGATAGATCCGTCTTCAAATTCCCTTACTTGACATGGTATTATATTACCTGCTGGATCCTTTAGAATAACATTTCTGAAATCTACACTTATTGTCTTACCATGTTTAAGTAATTGAAGTGCGCTTTCTGCAACATTCTTTGATGCAACTCTAGCAATTTCACTAAGCATTAGTGGTGTTATTTGATAAGGTTTGAATTTCATTCTAACTAAGGTCTTTCTCCTCCAAGGTAATGTATTAAACGCTACTACGTATAGGCCATCTCCAGCGAACGTAAGGTCTATCTTCGACGTTATTAAGGGTAGGGCATGCCACTTGTAATGATAACCAGCTCTCCCTCCTAGATACCAGTATAAGATGTCTCCTCTTCCAGTACAATAAAGCAGCTCGCGACATAGCTCTCTAGCCTTAATGAGACGCGTCTCGACTTCTTTGTGTACTTCATCTACACTACACCCACATATTGAGTCATGTGGATGTGAAAGCAGGACATACTTCCATGCGGTTGATATCTCCGATTCTGGATATTCTGCACCGAATAACCATGCTAACGTCCATAATGGCTCGACGTAGTAAAGCAGTAAAATCTCGCAATCAAAATTCAGTTGCTTTAAATAAGTTCTAGTAGACCATGTTCCATAAAGTACCCAATGGTAATGACTACTCAATAACTCTCCCTTAAAAGATTTCAACTTCTCCTTTGATTGTCTTAAGATGTTAGCAACATCTTCAAGATTGCCCTGCATCACCTCTACAGGTAAATCTGCTTTTGAAAGTTCCTTAACAACATCAGGCACATAATCTTTGGGTAGGTGATGATCACAACCTACCATTCCAGGTATGACAGGTGCTCTCATATACTTCTTCCATCTATTGTAGAGACCGCGAATCATTTCTTCAGCTCCTTTAACATCTGGAGGGAGTTGAGCTAAATTACAATAACCTCCGTAAAGGAAGAGCGCTATGACCTCACTACCATCAGGCGATTTCCATATGAATGGAGTTCCGAGTTCCTCAAATTCGACTCCTATACCTCTATGGAATACGAAGGTATCTATACCGAATCCCCTGAGGATTTGTGGTAGCTGAGCTGTATGACCAAAGGTATCTGGTAGATATCCTATTTTCATTATATGACCAAATTCTCTTCCCTTTAAGCGACCATAAAGTAAGTTCCTTACAAGTGACTCTTCATTTACTAGAAATTCGTCTGGTTGGACGTACCAAGGACCTATAAGTATCTTTCCCTCGTTTATAAACTTCTTAAGTTCTTCTTTTTTCTCCGGTCTTACTTCTAAGTAGTCCTCTAGAGGAGCTACTTGTCCATCCAGCATAAAAGAATGAAAGTCCTGCTTCTTCCTTAATATATCTAAAAGATTATCAATGCACTTCACGAGCCTATAGCGGAATTTCTCGAAAGTATAGTACCACTCTCTATCCCAATGTGTATGTGATATTAGTATGAGTAATGGCTTCTCGTTCACGCTAGAGTGATAAATGTTTAAACAATTTAAGGCTAATGTTCCTATCTAAGCTTTCTTCTTGGCATGAAACACTAGTACTGGAGTATCTGGAAAGCTAACGCTATGAACTTCAAAACCCAATTCTCTAAGCGTTGTAAAGAGCTTATCCTGCCAGCCCTTATGTCTCCCTACGAAAAGCGATAGTGTACCTCCCTCCCTTAATAGGTTGTATAAGCTTCTTAAGAACTCTTTGTTGAAGAGACGCGGATTTCTTTGAGGATTAGGTCCCCCATCATGTATTATATGATCAAACTTAATTATCCCCCTCATTACGTTCACTATCTTTATAGCATCGCATAGATTTATCTTAACTACTTCCTTATGCAGAGCTTCCTGATAGGCTGATATAGGGTTTCTATAAAGAGCTATAGCTAAAATTATAGGAGAATTATCTACTGTCACATATAGTGATGGTTTAGCCCAATTAGTTGCTACATAACATGTCCTTCCTATTCCCGTTCCTATTTCAAGAACTCTTCCTCCTGAAGGAATTGCTTCAGGCCATGCGATTATTGATCCGCAATACGACATCCTTATCGGATCTAACTCTTTTCCTTTATATCCTAATCCTCCAGTTACAGCATCTATTAATTCAAATATCTCGTTATCAGAAAGTTTCGCAATAACCTCCCTGTATACCCTATAAGCAAAAGCTCTAGTTATATTATCAGCTAATCTGAAGCTACCCCTAGCTATGTTGAAAAGTACTATTCGCTCAATCTGATCTTTAAGATACATAATTCCTTAAGATATTTATTTAAAACGAAACGCTATTAAACGATTAATAAAAATAACTAGGAATTACTGCTTTTATATGATGAAACTTCCTGCAGACAGGATAAACCGTTATGAAGACAAGATCCATTTTATAGTAGAGGATATGCGTCTTTTTGAAGAATGGTTTCCACAAGACGTAAAGGAATTCATAGCTGATGTGAAGACGAGGAAAGCTGTATATAAGATAATTCAAGAAGTTGTCGACTGTATAATGGATTTAGTAGCTATGATGCTTAGGGATGAAGGCCTTCCTGTTCACGATGATTATACAAATATAGGTAAATTAAGGGATATAGGAATATTAGGAGATGACTTGTATAATCAACTAAGAGAGCTAAATGGTTTAAGAAACGTTATAGTTCATAAGTATAATGGTGTTGATGATGAATTAGCATACGAAAGTATATCAGAATTAAAGGTTGCTATCTACTCCTTTCTCAAAGTGGTGAGAGCATGGCTAAAGAAGAAGGGAAGCTAATTGAGACCATAAGATGTGCATTTAAAGATTATATCAAGAGGCATAATGAAGTAGAAGCCCTCCTCATCTACGGTTCATATGTGAGAGGCAATATGACTCCTCGTTCTGATATAGATCTATGCCTAGTTGTCCCAGAAGTGAAGACTAATACTAAGAAGGGGATAATGCTTATAAGAAGTGCCTGGCGTGAAGTGGATCTTGATTTTAGTAGATACGACCTTAGAATCTTTGAACTCCTCCCTCTGTACATTCAGATATCCATAATAAAAAATCACAAGGTTATATATGCAAGGAATATACCTGATCTTTATGAATACTTTTACTTCAATTACCTTAAGTTATGGAAAGACCAAGAAAAACGTGCTATGATTACTACCTATTTCTGATGGATTTCAAGTTCAATAATATGTCGCTATCCTTAATTCGTTAAACATGCTATCATTATCTGAGGTGAATATTATAGGCGAGCGATTGAAGATAGGTATAATCGGTTGTGGCGAAATAGCTGTTCAGACAGCTAAGGCCATTCATCTTGCCAAGAATGCTGAAATAGGTATTGTAATGGACATTCGTGAATACTTAGCTAAAGATTTAGGTATGAAATATAATGTCCCTTACACTACTGACCTAGATGAAGTGCTCAAGTCCGATATAGATGCTGTTTACATAGCTACTCCGCATGATACTCATGCTGACCTAACGATTAAAGCTGCTGAAGCTGGTAAGCATGTTTTAGTCGAAAAGCCCATTGCAACGAATTTAGAAGATGCAGATCGTATGATAGAAGCGTGTAGAAAGGCAGGAGTAAAACTTTCTGTATGCTTTGTGTTAAGATATAGTCCTCCCGTTGTTAAGGCAAAGGAGCTCATAGATGCTAATGTAATAGGTAACATAATAGGCGTTCACACTTGGACTTTGTTAGATAAGCCTAGTAGCTATTGGGAGGGAGGCTATACTGGTCGAGTAAAGAATAACTGGAGGGCATATAAGAAGAGGGCTGGTGGCGGCGTTCTAATAATGAACGTAATTCACAATATAGACTATTTGAGATATGTTACAGGCCTTGAAGTCATTCGTGTTTATAGCGAATACGACACTTTAGCCACTCCTGTAGAAGTTGAGGACTGCATTGTAGTCTCCCTTAGATATTCCAATAAGGCTGTAGGCAGCATAGTCGCATCATCCTGTGCTAAGGGCGGAATAGGGCCTTTTAGAATGGCTCAAGATAGGATCCTGGGCGATAGAGGCCAGATAATTTTAAGTGATCCCCTCTTAGTATACGTCACTGAGGATAACGAGAAGTTTCGCTTAAAGGGTGATAAATGGAATGAGATAGCCTTAGAGAAGGTAAATCCACGACAAAAATATATAGAGGCTGTAGCCGAAGCGATACTATCTGGTAAAGAGGTACCAATCACTGGAGATGATGGTAGAAAAGCCCTTGAAGTAGTTATAGCGGCATATAAATCCTTAGAATTGGGAAGACCCGTAAATATAAGTGAGTTAAGGTGATGTCTATGTCTGAGAAACCAGCAATTCTTGGCGGAAAGCCAGTAAGGAATAAGCC
>JAGGUS010000214.1 GCA_021158375.1 Thermoprotei archaeon | reverse complement strand
ATAGTGACTGCTTGCCGCCATATATGTTCCCTTTTTAGATTCCTACGAATACTTAAATAAATTAGGATGTCGTAGTATCATAAGATGAACGCATTCACATGGTTATATATACTTGCTATGCTTTGGCTATTAGCATTCCTCCTCCTTAGGAATAACCGTAAGCTCATGGAGAAGGGGATATACATTGGGCCTTTCTATGCTATTTTCAAGACCACTAAGCTAAATGATATTATAGTCGATATGAGCAAGCGATGGCCTCTTCTATGGCGCGTACTCCTTGATATAGGCATAGCTATGGGCCTTGGTCAGCTAATATTTAGCATTTATTGGCTTGGGCAGAATTTAATCGCGTTCTTTATTCATCCTGCGCGTGCATCTCCAGTCTACCCTATAATTCCTGGAATAACTATTGATCTAAGATACTTTGCGAAATATATAATTCCTATATTGATAATAGTTGCCTTTACTCATGAGATAGCGCATGGAGTAGCCTCCATCATCGGTAAAGTACCTATAAAATCTGTAGGTGTAATGATAGTTTTCTGTCTAATAGGTGCCTTCGTCGAACCCGATGAGGATATCTTAAGGAGGTCAAGAGTCAGGACTAAGTTAAGGATCTTTGCGGCCGGATCTCTTGTTAACCTATTTACAGCATTAATATTTCTCCTGCTGCTCTCATCTTTCTTTCAGTCAACACCAAGTGGTGTGCTAATTGTGAGTACAGTGCCTGGTTATCCTGCACATAACGTAATCCCTAATTATTCAGTCATAGTTGGATTGAACAATACGCGTATATTTTGTGTAACAGATTTAGTAAATTTCATGCGTAAAGCAAGACCTGGAGAAATAGTTAATGTTACTTATATAGATCCAAAGGGCTGCTTGAAGAGTTCATTACTAAGGCTTAAGGCAGATATTCACAATAAAAATAGAGCATTATTAGGCATTAACATAGTAAACTTTGTGAAGCCACGTTTAAAAATGAACGTAAGATATTCATTCGAAGTTTGGAACTTCTTATTGACTGGCCATGTAATATCCCTAAGTGTTGCCGTATTTAATATGTTGCCTATCTATCCATTCGATGGTGCAAGATTTCTTTTCACTATTTTAGATAACGTTATAAGTAAAAAGGATCTCCTAAAATACCTTAAGGCGAGTATAATGTCTATATCGATAGCCCTTCTTGTCTTAAACATAGTATTTACGTTTAGATGAAGGAAGCTTAAAAAGGAACGCATATTATTTTAAAAACTTTTCTTCATACTGCTTTATGTACTCAACAGACTGTGTGATATCGACAAATAGACTACGTACTCTCTCTACGTCCTTTACTGAGACTCTCTTCCTACCCTCCAACATGGCAACTTCTTTTGCTGGCGTTAATAATTGCACTGCGTATCTTAATGAGAATTGCGCTCCTATTTTAGTTAGGTACTCTAATGCTTCGTCTTCCAGTTCTACTTTCTCCTCTTTCGCTCTGATCTTCAATATCTCTTTAATTTCATCTTCAGTATACGGGCGGGTTCTTATTATCAGGAGCCGATCAAGTAGATCAAGAGGTATTCCATGAGGCGACTTTATATCCGTTCCACGTATGGTGGTTATTCCTCTGTTTGTAGCAAGTATTATTATAGGTGCGAGTTCGCTTTCCATAGCTCTCGATAGGAAGCTGAAAGCCTCTATATCTAGCATATGTACATCATCTATGAAGAGCACTCCTGGTATGATCTCAGCTCTTCCCTCATCTACCCACTCCCTTACCGTTTCGTCAACCCTTTGTCTAACTTCGCTAGATATTTCTCTCGTACCTCCCCCAAAGAGTAATGAGAGGAGGCCTTGTCCTGCTCTTGTCTGCATTTCATCCAAGTTATGTAGCGTGACTGTATGTACGAATTCCTTCTCTTTAAGTATAGGCCCTCGGGGCATAGGCACCTTTTCCTCAGAGGTTATGTCATATGTTCCTATTGTAGGCGCCTCTTCGCATTTACCTACCTTCGTTACTCTACCTGTCTCAGCATCAATCCATATAACATCGCCTATCTCTACCCCTTGAGATATCAACTGATAAGCTACTGTAGCATCTGCTCTTAATGTCTTCTCTTCACTTTTAGTTTTTAGTGTTATCCTTACGCTTCTAGGTATTTGCTGATAAGGATTGTAGGGGTGCTTCGTGAAGTCTATGTTCATATCTGTTACCATGCCTTCATATACCTTCCTGACTTCTCTTATTCTAACACCTATTGCCTTCCTCATAGCCTGCATTAGCACTTCAGTCTTCTTTATTTCTGCTGAGTATATTTCAGCAGCGGAGAGCGCAACAAATGGGGTATCCCTCCCTAGCTCTCTAGCTATTGCTATTGCAATTGCAGTCTTTCCGGTTCCTGGGGGACCTACCAAAAGTATGCCCCTTCCTGCCATTTTTCCTTCTTTAATCATTCTAACAACTATCCCAGCGGCTTCCCTAGCCTCTATCTGACCAACCATACCATCCGCTACAGGCAGGGCTTTTCCATCTTTAAGACCGAGCCCTCTAATATGACTATGAGCGCTTATTCTCTCAAATCTACGTGTAGGAACGACCTCGCTTATATGGCTCATCGATCATCACCATATAATAGACAGGGATCTGAAGTAATTTAAATTGTTGTCGCCTTTACATGATATTGATGCGAGTTAAATAAAGTTCATTATGTTCTCGGTTTCAGCTACCCCAGGATGGGTCATCAATCCCTTGGCATGACTCTCATCATCAACCGTAATGGTAATCATTCAATATATATTCCAGGTCTTCCTGGTTGTGTACTCTTAGCTCTTCCCATAGGATCGTATCTTGGGTGCATAGCATCTTCTATCTCTATATCTAAGCCTACTTCATGTGCTATATATTCCTTAAGTTCTTTGAATACTGCGATCTCTCTCTCCCTACTTATCTTTACTATCGGTACCTTACCTTTGAACATGGCTTTTATCAAATCTACAGCCTCCTTACCATGCTTTCTTATTTCTGGATCCTTCATTACACTCCTTATTATTTCATCTATTCTCGCCCCTCTTAGTTCGTAAACCATTTCGCTTAGTTTATACTTCCAAGGGGTAGCACCGACATATATGTAGGCTTTTGAAGGCTTAGCTTCCTTCATCGTATCAAGTATATTCTTTATGTCTTCTATTGTATTATTTACTATTCCAATTATTTCTTCAAGCTCAATGTCTATGTACTCTTCTTCAGGAGTAGGCCACTTCTCCACAGATACAAATCCCTTGTGCCCTAAGAGCTCCCATATCTCTTCGGATATATGAGGTATCACTGGTGATAATAACTTGGTTAATCTCTCTAAGCAATACCTTAAGGCCCACCATTTCTCTTTCTCGTATTCGGGTCTGTCTCCTATCATCCTTAAGTAAAGCTCTATGTTGTTAAGCATATTGAAGAAAGCTTCTTGGACGTAATCCCTTAACTTATATTTCTCCATGTACGTAGTACATAAAGATATAGTACGATTTATCCTTGATAGGAGCCATCTTGTAGGTATACTCATTTCCTTTAGCTCTGTAGTTTCATGTTCACATATATTAATTGCAAGATTCCAGAAGTCCATTAACCTTCTCAAAACGCTTTTTACTTGAGCTTCTCTCCAGTCAACTACGCTCGGTAGATCCGCTGCATATACTATGTATAACCTGAAGAGATCAGCGCTATACTTCCTAGGTATTTCTACTAATGGTAAGACATTGCCCTTGCTTTTGCTCATCTTAGCTCCTTCCCTTATTACATACTCATTTAGCGTTATCTTCTTAGGCCATAGCTCTTTAGGAAATATTGCTACATGATGGAATATAAAGAAGCTTAAGTGATTTGTAATGTGACCCACGGCAGTGTGCCTTTGATCTACAGGATACCAATACGTGAACTCCTTTCTCATCTCTTTTAATGTATCTACCGGAATTCCTGTCCTCTTAGCTATTATCTTAGGGTCTCCCTTTCCTAAGAAAACATAGTCGAATACATCCAAAGTCAGTTGCTCAGGCTTTATGCCACATCTCCTTATTATATGTACTATAGTATAGAACGCCATGTATATCGTTGAATCGCTTAATGATTCTATTATCCAGCCTTTATCAAATGGTAGTGGTGTCCCAAGTCCCCTCTTCCTGGCACATGGTCTAAGGGCAAGCCAATCAAACGTGTCTTCAAATAACTTTCTATACTTAGCTGGGTATATCTCCATCTTAGATAAGGCTTCTCTCGCTAATTTCTTCCACTCAGGATTCCCATAATTTATGAACCATTGATCTTTGAGGACTGCAACTACTATTCTACTACCACATCTACAGTATATTGGCCGTGGGCTTGTCTCGTAGAAGAAAGTAGCCTTTCTCATATTAAGAAGCCATTCCCTTACTTTCTCCTTAGCCTCAGCTATTCTCATTCCATTAAATGGTTTACATCTATCCTTAAGTATGCCCTTGTAATACTCCTCCTTATATAATATCCTAGTAGCCTCTTCTAATTTCTCCTTTTCAGTCTGATCTCTTATTCCCATTTTTTCAACTACATCCCTTGCGGGCCACTCGCTATACCCGTCAATATCTATAATACTAATGGGCTTTATTTTAGATACATACTCAGCGCTTATACCAAACCTTGCAGGATCCCTCTTTATATCTCGTAATGCTACGTAATCATGTGGTGAATGTGCTGGTACGCTATAAACTACACCTGTTGCCTCACTACTGCTTACAAAGATTGCTGGTAATATCAAAATTTCTCTTCCCGATATGGGTTCAAGACACTTCTTTCCTATCAGTTCGCTCCCCTTAATCCTCCTTAAAATGCTTACCTCGTGGCCTTGATACCTTAGTTTATCTGCAGCTTCCTCTGAGATTATCCACTTCTCACCATCTACGTTTACAAGTACATATTCCGCCCTAGGATTAACCCATATATTGGTTACTCCAAATATCGTTTCAGGCCTTAATGTTCCTGCCACTAAGTAGACTTCGTCCTCGCCCTTTAGTCTAAACTTAATTGCCGTAAATTCTACTATCTCTGCTCTAAACTCATCGCCTCCTCTTATGTCATCTTCTCCTACAGCATTCTTGTCCTTAGGACAATAAAGAACTGGATGAGTTCCTTGTACTATATATCCCTTCTCTTTCAACTTCATAAACTGCCATGTTATGAATGCACTATAATCTGGATCTCCAGTAGTGAACTTCCTCCTCCAATCTATTGAGTATCCCAAGCTCTTAAAATCATTAGTTATGGCATTTGCAAAAAACATAGCAACGTTCTTAGGTTCTACAAACGATTCTACTACCTTCCTTACCTCTTTCTCATCTTCAATATAGAGCCTTACGTAGTTCTCGTACAGCCTTATACACTCCTCATCTCCTCGAGAAATCCTTGCAGAGATCGAAGCTATTGGTGTTCCTGTTATATGAAATGCCATAGGCCACAATACGTTGAATCCCCTCATTCGCATAAATCGTGCTATCAAATCCCCTATAGTATACGTTCTTCCATGCCCTATATGAAGAGGGCCTGATGTATATGGATAAGGAACGGTTAAGAAGAACTTTTTCTTATTGGGATCAGGCCCTGCTTCAAATAAGTGTGCTTCTTCCCATTTTTGTTGCCATTTCCTTTCTATATCTCGAAGTACTTTCAGGAATTCTTCAGCACTATCTATAATATAGAATATGATCCCCCATGAAGTACCCTCTCTAGGGAGACTTACTTTATTATAATTAAATGTTACGCTGCTGTGTAT
>JAGGUS010000150.1 GCA_021158375.1 Thermoprotei archaeon | reverse complement strand
TCTTCATGAAGGCCTATTTCTCGTTCAATAGATCTTTTGATCTCCTTTACTAGGCCTCTGTTTAACCATAAGAGATCGCACACGACTATGGCTATAGCTTTATCATCATCACTTTCTAAGACTAAGGTCCTGACGTAAAGATCATCTAATACACCTATGGATGGCTGTACCCTATGAGCATAACCAGAAAGCCTAGTTCCTATAGGAGGAGTTATCACAGCCTTAGCTACTCCTGCCTTAAGGCTACTCATGTATCTTACTATTAACCAACCGTATATTTTATTGTTATTGTTAGCATGACTATAGGGGATTTATGTGTTCTGTAAATAAAAGATGCCCGATTATTATGTTTACAAGAATGATCACAAAGACCTAATGAAATGGTCTCTAGAAGAACCAAAAAGCAATTAAAGCACAGTGATGAGATGATACTTGAGATAACTAAGCTGTATTGAGAATATGAAAAAGATGAAACGAAAGCTACTGGAGAATACGAGGAGATAACTAAGCGCCTTCTTGAAAAAGCTTTAATCTAAGTAATTACAACATACGATAATGTAAAAGGCAGTACAAGTAATCTATATTATTAACACTTAAGTGTACTTATGACATAAAGTAAAACGTGCGGAGAAAGGAGCATATCAAGATGATATTTATTCCCATGCTGTTGGTGATTCTTGTAAGATCTACATTATTCTACGTTTATGTTGGGAGGTGCAACCGCCACCTAATGTATAAAGAAATACTAATTAAAGGTCATCCTCGACTACTTTTTACAGCAAAAGATCTTAACAAGATTGTAGATAAAATACAGAGCGATAAAATAGCTAAAGAACTGTTCTCCGCACTTATATCTAGATGCGAGAAGTATATAAAGAGCAAGTTGCCCGCTCCGCGGAAATCGGGTTGGGCTAGGTATCTTTCAGGCGCTAGGGATGCCATAGCTCAAATGGAACAATGTGCATTAGCTTATCTCCTAACTAGCCGTACTGAGTTCTTAGAAAGAGCTAAAGCAGTTATAAATACGATCCTAAGTTGGGATACATGGGTCGACCCGGATCATCAAAAACCAGGAGTTCATGCAGATCTCATGACAGCAGAAATATGTCGTGGGCTAGCCATAACATACGATCTACTATACAATGTGCTTACTCCTAAAGAAAGGACAGATATACGTAAGGCTTTAGTGGAAAGAGGGGCTGCACAAATATATATTGATTCTAAATCAGGAGCATGGTGGGCTACTGATAGAGGACATAATAGTAATTGGTGTGCAGTACTTCATGGAGGACTTGGCCTTGCAGGATTAGCGTTGTTAGATGAAGAGCCAGATGCAATCTACTGGGTGATTCAAGCTAAAAAGCATATTTTAGCATTTCTAGATGCAGGTGGTATCGATGGTGGTTGGGCGGAAGGACTTGGATATTGGGCATATGGTGTTGGTTATACAGTCTTATTCATAGATGCTCTTAGGAGGGTTACTGGAGAAAACCTGTACACACATCCATTCTTAAGTAAGACTTGTTATTTCCCAGTCTATACAGTTACTCCAGACTTTAAGGGATGTGTAAACTTCGCGGATTCGAGCTATACTGGTGTTCGTTCATTAATAAGCGTATTGTTAAGGCTTTCAAACGAATATAGAAATCCATATTCACAGTGGACAGCTTTAAATATACTAAGGACTAAAGGGCCTCATCCATATTATATACACCTCTCGCTCATCTGGTATGATCCGACACTTAAGCCAAGGAATCCAGCCGGATATATTCCCAATTCAAAGATGTTTAGAGGAATAAGATGGTGTATTATAAGGACGGGTTGGGATAAAGATGCGTTACTTTTAGCTACTAAGGGCGGTACAAACAACGAACATCATAGACATTTCGATTGTGGTAGCTTCATATTAAACTGTTTTGGTGAACGTTTAGTCACTGATCCAGGGGCAGGAACGTATTCTAAGGAATATTGGTCTGGTAAAGATTATCATGTGGCTACTATAGGACATAGTACCCTTCTAGTAAACGGACAAGGACAGAAGAAATCTCCGATAGGAGCTATGTTTAAGAGCTGGTTTTTCACTACATGGTTTAATTACGTAGAGTTAGAGCTAGCTCCAGTATACACTGGGCTACTAGAGGCAAGAAGAACATTTCTAGTATTCGGAGATCCACTAATGGCAATTATAATTGACTGGATGATGCCAAGTGATCCTAACATAAAGATTGAATGGTTACTTCACTTCGTAGGAGATGTTAAAATCGCAGAACCCTCAATTAAAATAAGCGTAGATAATGTTAAGTTGTTGGTTAAGCCGCTCGTTTCACCAAAAAGTAAGATTTATGTGAAGAGTGGCGAAGAAGATTATTACTTACGATTTAGAATAGGATTTAAGAGTTCCGTCCTATTGTATCCAATTAGAGTTCAGGATAATATAATACCGGAGATACCTCCATTTAAGGTATATCAAAGTGATAATTGGTTATTAGTAGAACTGAATAGATCAGTATGCACGGATTACATACTATATAATCCAACAGGATCTTTAGTAGGGAGCGAGGAGACCTTAGAGAGCGATGGCCACCTCTGCGTGCTTACAGTATCCTATAACGGAAACGTTGAGCGTTTAGCTATAGTTCAGGGTAAACGTGCTCTCTTTAAGGGGCAGGATATATTATCGGCTTCAGCGCCCATTATAGCCATGCTTCAAGAAACATTTACAGGAATAAATGGAACAGTTGTGAGCGAACTATCTAATGAGGTCACAATACGAATCTATAGAGAGGTCAAGACGCTAAAGGTCGACAAAAAAGCTTATTCCTACACACTTAACAATAACTACATTACATTTAGATTACCTAAGGGATGTCATGAAGTAGATATCTTACAGAAGGTGGAGTATTTCGATTTTACGAAGTATAAGAAGGCTAGAGAGCTCCTCGCATATGCAATTAGTTTAATTTATTGGAGCGATAAGCTATCAAGTAGTAAAGACATGAAGCATGCTAAGGAACTCTATAGGAAAGCATTATCAGCCTACATTTCAGGAGACTTCGATTCTGCGATTAAGGAAGCTCTAAATTCAATTAAGATACTGGCCCCCATAGAAGTTAAAGGAAAGAGAGAAGTGCCATGGATTTGGTTTATAGTTTTATTAATAGCAATAGCCGCAATGGTTATTGTAAGGAAAAGTGTATCTTCTGTGTACAAGTATCTAAGAGCAAGAATTATGAGCACTTTACGACACAGTTGATTTTAAGATGAGAAGTAAATGGTTTATAATCATGTATGTTGAAAATCTAATTGTGATCGCTTATGAAGAATCCAGTAAAGGCAAAACTAAAGGCAGGTAAACCTTCAATAGGTACATGGATAACTATAGGACATCCAGATGTATCCGAATTTTTAGCCACGCTAGGTTT
>JAGGUS010000001.1 GCA_021158375.1 Thermoprotei archaeon | reverse complement strand
TTCCACTGGCTCCAAGAACTATTATGTCTGCATCACTTATTATTTCGGCTATTTTCTCTTGAGTAGCACCTTTAGGTATTTTCCTACGTTCAACTTCAGCAACTTCTCTTATTCTCTCAATAGCTTCCGGGACTGCTTTACCATAAGTTCCCGAAAGTATTATTACTTTCCACTTATTCATGACTCCTCACTATAGGTAACATATTGGGTGCATCCTTAATAATAACTACCTTACTATCCTCTCCATGGTACTTCATAGAAGCCTCTAATGCTTCGTCTAAGCTATTTACAGATATGAAACCTACCTTCTCTGCTATTCTTCTGGGAATTTCGCTTATTAAGTAACATCTGGCCTTACGTTTTATTATTTCTCCTACATGCGCTATGTGCGCTGCTGCTATTAAGTCATCTATCTCTCTACTTTTAACTAATTCATTAACCTCATCGTACGCCATATATCCATACTGTTCTACCTCCGGATGTTCTCTCGATATCCCCTCTGGGCATCTGGCTAATAGTATTATCGTACCTCCCTCTTTGACTGCTAAGGCTGCTGAATACAACGCCTTAGCTGCCTGCCACATATCTATATCCTTCGGAGAAGGGCATTCTGCTATGACTATATCCGCCTTTTTAGGTATATAAGAACCATATATTTCTCTTGCCAGCTCAGCTCCTCTTGTATAAACTAGTCTTGTCTCTCCAAAAAATGCGTTAATTACTTGCATATTTCTATCCATTACTACATTAAGAACTGCTCTTAATTTACTCAATTTAGATACGTAATCCATTTCTCTTCTGACGTCATTATCTACTTTCCCAAGTATATTCTCCACTGGAATTCCTGCACTTAACCAATGAGTATGTCCTGTAATCTCTGGTCCTGAGATTCCTGGCTGAATTATCTTAGATCCTCCACTATACCCTGCCACTCTATGAGGAACTATCATGCCGATACCTAATATAACTTCGTATTTTTCTATCGCTTTATTAACTCGTATAGGCACGCCATCCTTTGTCTTTCCTAATAGCGCCATATCTTCTCCTTTCCAGTCATGAAATATGGTCTCATACTCATCAGCCAGTTCCCCAAGTTTCATATAAACTTCGTGCTTAGAAGGCATTCTATGCGTTCCAAGAGCCATTAGTATAGCTATATCTTCCTTACGCAGGCCTGAGGAACGTAACTCCTCTATAATCAGTGGTAATATCTTAGAAGTTGGAGTTTCTCGCGTATAGTCATCCACCACTATTAATGCGCTTCTCTTACCTCCTATTATTGAATCAAGGTACTCATAACCTATTGGTTTCTTTAACGCTTTCCTTATTAATTCCTTTATATTCATTTTGACTTTTATCTTCCTTGGCTGTAATATGGCTAACAAATTCCTCTCGGGGATCTCTATTTTTAATACTTTCCTACCATAATGGAGATTTGTGCTTACAAGCATTATGATCATGGAACTCTAATACTCTTAAGTTTAAATAACTTACATCATATATTGCTCATTAATATAACATGTACTAGTAATAAATCCGTATTTATTTAATTAAATAAAAAGTTGATATACTTATTATCTGTTGAATCAACCTACGTATAGTAGAGCCCATAGGGCAATGATGGTAGAGGGAATACCCTCTCAATGACCTTCCTAAGCTCCCCTCCTTTAGGCATGAGCTCTCTTTTAGGCATGAATTCCTGATATCTTGGATTTACCTCTTCAGGAATTCCGAATATAATCCAGGCAAGTTCTTTCGGATTATTTAATGTGATCTTCTCTTGCTTAAAGCTTATTACATATCTATCCGTATCAACTTCTTCTATGTTTAAATTTAGCCCATATTCTCCAAGTCTTTCGATTATGTATGGCTTAATTCTCTCTAAGAAATCATCTACAACGAGAAGTCTCATCGTTCCATTTATCATAGTACTCTTATTAGATATTCTTAATCCTGCTCTTCTAATTAATGTTAATAATTCAAAATCCCACCACGGTACCTTAAATGATATACTTCTAATACTATATTCCTTCATTACTTTCTTGAGCGCAGGCAGTATTAGCGTCCTTAAACCGGAATATTCTACTAGTCGTCCCTCTGATCGTTCAGATTTATGCACTATCAAATAAGCAAGATACTCATCGCTCATACGAATCAAGAACGGATATCGTTCATGTATCAATCCTGATGCATGCCATGCTGAGCCAGAAAGTAGAGTCTTGAAGTGTTCATATGGCCTTACATATCTTATGCTCTCATGCTCATAAATCCTTATGAACTCATCGACTTTATCTCCTTTATCAAGTTCGATCTCTATCTCAGTATCATTTATTTTCGCTATATCTTCTTGATCAATATATACATCATAACTAAGTCCCGCTATAGCGCATCCTGCTCTATCATAAAGTCTCCTTATCCCTGATATCATAACTATATTTACACTATCTCTCCTCATTTTATTCATAGCATCCTCTACAAGTCGTGTTGCGAATCCCCTTCTCCTATAATCTGGATGAGTACACACTGACCCTATCATACCAACTTTGAGCCTGCATCCATATATAATCGCATCACACTCAAATATTCCAACGTGCGATACCACCTTCCCATTAACCTTTATTATCCTTAGATTCTCTACGTTACTTTCATTGAAAAGAAGGGGGAATTCCTCCTGCATAGTAGGTTTCATTCCTCTACTCGTTCTGAATACTAAATTAACTAGATCGAGTACTTCACCTAGCTCATCTACTTTGGCTCCTCTTGGTCCCTCAATTTCCGGCATCTCTACCACCCAAATGTAAATATACCATACGACATAAATAAAATGCTTATCTTATCGTTCTACTTTGTAACCTTTATCTACTTGATATTAAATTGATTAATATCTGGTGAGCACTTGAGTCCTGCACATATTCGAGCTAAACCCGTGGATGTGGCATCTCGTGTAATCGTTGCAGGAGATCCCGCAAGAGTAAAACAAATAGCCAGTATGCTTAACGACGTAAAACTAGTTAATGAAAATAGAGGCTTCTTTGTATATACCGGAAAGTACAAGGATACCCCTATAAGCGTTGCCGTACATGGAATTGGTGCCCCCTCTTTAGCCATAGTATTTGAAGAGTTAGTAATGCTTGGTGCTAAAGTCGTAGTCCGTTTAGGTACGGCTGGAGCATTTATCCCTGATTTACATGTAGGCGATGTAGTTATTCCTACTGGTGCCGCATATCATGTTGGCGGTACGCTAGGGATGTACTTTTCAGAAAACGTTGCCCTTTCCTGCGTACCTGACTTTAATTTATTAAGAAGTATAGTTACTGAGTTGGAGGCATACAATATACCCTACAGGGCAGGGCCTGTATTCAGTAGCGATGCATTCTATGCTGAAAATCCTGCCTTCGCTAAAACATGGGCTAATAGAGGATATCTAGCAGTAGAGATGGAATGTGCTACACTATTCGCCTTAGGCCTCTTGAGGAAAGTACATTGTGCGGCAGCACTTGTAATAAGCGATAATTTAGTAGTTAGCGAGGAAAAGGAATTAAGAACAGCTAAGGATTTAGAGAAGTATATAATGAGCATAACTCCTGCTATCTTAGATGCATTAGTGAAGTTTAAATATAATTCTTAGAGGTGTAACTATAATGAGGAGGGGTAAGTGCTTGCTTCTCTTCCTGTCTTTAGGACTCATACTATTATTAACAGTGTATAATTTTTTATCGAATACGACAAATTACGATGAGTATGGAGGTTGGAAGAAAATTAAAGGTACCAAAACTGGGTTCTTTCATGTAGAGAATATAAACGGAATCTGGTGGTTAGTGGATCCTGAGGGTTATGTTTTTATCTCTAAGGGAGTAAATCATGTAGACTATCATGGTGATTACTCTCCTGCTCTTGGTTACTCTCCTTACTTTAGAAATATAAAGAAACGTTATGGTGACGTGCATTTATGGGTAGTTGAGACTGTATCTAGATTAAGACAATGGGGATTCAATACCATTGGAGCTTGGTCATCAAAGGAGTTCTTTGATAAGATCCCCTTCA
Source organism: Thermoprotei archaeon (assembly GCA_021158375.1). GTDB lineage: Archaea > Thermoproteota > Thermoprotei > QMSL01 > B3-G16 > B3-G16. The sequence goes on along the minus strand of JAGGUS010000001.1, from coordinate 1,360 downwards.
CATTGATACTTGACATCGCTGCAAGTTATGGAGCTAATTGGCTCACAGGCAAAGTTCCAGATATATTTTCTGATGACTTTGAACAACATGCAAAAGCACGAGCGCTTAGCTTATGCAGTCCATTAAAGAATTCCAAACTGCTAATAGGTTATTTCACGGATAACGAGCTTAGATGGGGGCCAGATTGGAGATCTCCGAACCATCTTCTAGATGACTTTATTAAACTTCCTGCAAATTCTCCCGGCAAGAAAGTTGCTGTTGAAACGTTAATGGAAGTCTTCAAAGATATAAACGCTCTTAATGCCATGCTGAATACTAGTTTTACAGATTTTAATGAACTATTGAACTATACAGGTGATCTGCCTAAGGGAGGGCTCTTCGATAAAGCCCGCTCGCTCTTCCTTATTAAATATGCTAAACGGTATTTCAGCGTTTGTTACAGCGCAATAAAGGAAGCTGACCCTAACCATTTAATATTAGGTTGCCGTTTCGCAGGGTATGCCCCTCCAGAAGTTCTTAAAGTAATGAAGGACTATGTAGACGTCATATCCATAAATTATTACGACCACAAACCTCCTATAGATTATTTACGTTATATACATTTAATTACTAAGAAACCTATCTTGTTAACTGAATTCTCCTTCAAAGCTATGGATTCCGGTTTACCTAATACAAAGGGCGCTGGCACTCCTGTAGCCACTCAAAAAGAGCGCGCAGAATTAGCTAAAGAGTTCATCAAGGAGTTAGTTAGCCAGCCCTTTATAATAGGTTATCACTGGTTCCAGTACATGGATCAACCCAAAGAAGGAAGATTTGATGGTGAAAATAGTAATTTCGGCCTAGTAAAGATAAATGATGAACCATGGAAAGAGTTGATAAGCGCCCTTAAAGAAATTAATATGCGTGCTGAGAAAATACACTTAGCATCAGCGAGTAGATAAAACGATGAGTCGGCCGAATGGTAGCGGGAGGCCCGGGGGGCTAGCCCTCCCCTGCCCCGACATCGGGTCGGGGTCCGCAAAAGGGCTAATGGCGGGGGCCGCAACCTCCGAGGAAGGTAGTCCGAAACGTGTAGGGCCCGCCTCTCTGCTGATGATTCCCCGTCCCATGGGGTCACCGTAGGCCGATAGGCCTTCCGGAAGGAGGGCCGAATCGGCCTCACCGGCCGAATCGGGTTAGGCCCGGAAGGGAGCGGCCCTAAGGCCGGGCGGTGGCGTTCATGGGGGTGCGGGGAGGAAGTCAGAGAGGTGGTATCCCTACACGTGTAGGCTACCGACCTCGGGGGGTCGCCGCTACCCGGCAGACCTCATGTAGGGCTGATTAATTTGATTACTCTACACTCATTACATAGTTTATTTAA
>JAGGUS010000179.1 GCA_021158375.1 Thermoprotei archaeon | reverse complement strand
TCTGCTTCTAGAAATACTCCTTCACGTTTTGAAATAAAAGAATATAGGCCTGGAGAGGGTTGGCATACCATACTATCATCAAGTTCAGGAGCTAAGGAACGTGATCTAAGGGTAAAGCTTTATGAACTATTCGGTATAGATAAGAATGTATTCTTTAACGTCATCTATGCTGAACAAAAGGAATTTGTTCGCCTTATAAGAGGTGGATCAGAGGTAAAGAAAATTTTAGACTCCCTCTTAGGAATTTCTGCAGTAATTTCTGCCAAGAATGCTGTTAGAGAGACTATAAATGAATTGAGGAATAGGATATCTGAATTAGAAACAATAGTAAGGGAAGCTCCTAACTTTGAAGAACTAATAAATGATACCAAGGAGCGAATAAAAGAGCTTTCAGATAAACTTATCTTAACAGAGAAGGAATACAGAACCTTGTCTAAAAAACTTAAAAAACTACGTGAAAAGTCGGAGAAATTGAGTATACTAAGAAATAAGTTAAAGGATCTAAGACATGCACGAGAAAGGCTAATACAGATAGGAGCACAGAGACAACGAGCTCTTAATGAATATAATCAGCTCATCTCGCCTTGGGGAGATATAACACACTTAGAAAGTGAGATAAGGCAATTATCGAATGAAATAAGGGAGATAACCAAAAATATCGATAAACTCTCATTTGATTTAAAGGCAATAGAGGATGAAATAGCTAGGGCTAATCAGCGCATTGGATATCTATCCCATACTTTAAAGCTTAGAAAGGATGTCTCACGTAAGACTAAATGTCCTACTTGCGGCCAACCTATAGATAAATACAGGATACAGAAGGAGATAGAGGCTCTAGAGCTAGAGAGCTCTAAACTATCTAAAGTATTAAACGAACTAAGCAAACGAAGAGAGGATATAAATAAAAGGATCGTCGAGCTTAGAGATAAGAGAGAGGAGCTTAAGGAGAAGATTACTAAGCTCAGGACAATTCATAGCTCTCTAATGAAATACATGAAACATATAGAGGAGCTAGATAAAGCCTCCAGTAAAATTCGTGATGAAATAAAAGCGTTACTTACTGACCTTTCTAATAATTTCCTATCGCTTGGAATTACTACATCTTGTAGCATGGATGATATAGATGCAGTAGAGGCTGAATTAGGAAGAATATATGAGTCGCATATGGAGGAATATTATTCAGTATCCGGAGCTGTTAGAAGCCTTCAATCTCAGATAAAAAACCTATTGGAAAATAGACGTAGTTTAATGAAGTACTTACAGCAACTAGAGAGAAATATGCGCATGTATGAGGAGGCACGAGCAAAAATTCATGTATATCGAAAAGTCCTGGCAGAGCTCGTTAAAATCGAGGAATGCTATGCAGTGCTTGAAAACGAATTAAGACGCCGTATATTGAGTGTTATCGCTAGTAGAACGTACTATTGGTATAGACAGCTAACTAGCGATCCGCTGTACCTTTCCGTAGAGTTAGATCCTGATACCTACGAACTAAAGGCTCTCCCTCATGGTTTTAAGGAACCACAACCTGTACGTAGCTTTAGCGGAGGTGGTCATGAAACAATTTTTGCTTTAGCATTTCGATTAGCGCTAGCAGACATACTCGGCTTTAGAGACTTTCTTCTCTTAGACGAGCCTACTGATGCAACTGATACCTCGAATAGGGACGCCATAGTAGAGGCATTACATAAGGCAACAGAAAGGTTCAGACAGATACTTTTAGTTACCCATCATGGTGTGGGAAGCGAAGTATCTGCTCACATCCTACATGTATATTATGATAAAGCAGAAGGAACATCTAAAGTAAAGGTAGTTCGCGATTAGTTTAATCTATCGGTGATTTCTAATGTGTCGATAATAGCTATATATCTCTTCCTTGCCTCTTCATAGCTTAATGGAAAATCAGGCCCTATGTGTTCTACCATAACTGATGCCGCTGCTGATGCAAATAACATTGCCTCCGGTAATGGAGCACCTTCGAGCTTTTTAGCTATGAATGCGCCAGCGTACACATCGCCTGCTCCTGTGGGATCAATAGCGTTAGTCTTATACGCTTGAACTCTGTAGAATACATCACCATCATACGCTACTGAACCCCTCTCTGCAAGCGTTACTATCCCTATTCTGGCGCCCCAATCAACCATTTTCTTAGCGGCAAGATAGGGGTTGTCTTCTCCAGTAAGTACTTTGCTCTCATGTTCATTAGGCTTAATATAATCAACCATAGACGTTATCTTCTTGAGTATATCTCTATCACAGACACGCCTTATTATACCTTGTTCATCTATTATCCTAAGAAGTCCTTGAGGGTCTAGGAAAAGCTTAGCCTTACTTGTAGTAGCAAGATACTCTACAACCTTTATATCTATCTCCTGAAGAATAGGTCCAAGTAATATATATTCCGCATTAAGGTACTCATCTGGAATGTCGTTCTCTTCAATCCTTCCTGCTACTCCTAATACTTTAAGAGTTCTATCGCCTTTCGTATTATAAACGAGTTCGAAACCACCGGTTTCATTTCCAATTATTAAGACAAACTCATTTATTCCATATCGTCTTAAATCGGTTCTTAGCCTTTCTAGATAATCTCTCCCTATGCTCCCGACTAATCCAAGTCTGGAAAATCCAAGCTTTCTTAATGCTAACAATGCATTTATGCTACATCCTGACAAGATCCTTCCTCTGCTCTTTGCGGAGGGTGTTACTATTATGTCGTAAACCGGATTCCCTATAGCCACTACTTCATATCGCATCTGCATACCTCCTCGTATATAAAAGTCGCTGAATCACAGTTATATGGCTTAAGGTTCCGACTATAAAGGC
>JAGGUS010000308.1 GCA_021158375.1 Thermoprotei archaeon | reverse complement strand
AGAACATAGCTTCTGCCTTTACTCCATTATAAGTAATGAAGACCAAATAGTAGTCACCAGCGGTCAAGGTCTCATTAAGATATATCGTAACCACGATAGTCTCACATGGATCCCACACATCATCATCGCTATTACAGAACTGGTATGTCCATCCGTAGCCACTACTTGCAGAGTATTGAGGTATCCTAACGTAATGACCTTCATTGCCGAAGAAGACATCTGACAGATCTATGAGCTGAGCCGGAATCCTTGATGAACCAATATTCTTTATCCACGCCTTAATTACTGTAGATGATGTGTTCGTAACGAAGATGATTGTTATCGACGTGCGAAGTTTTCTGTTTATTGAATCGTCAATACTCTTATAGCTAGTCTCTATGCTAGTGATGCTAGAGTAAAACGTATACGTGAGCGCTGATGCTGCCACGACTACAGATATCATAAGTATTGCCTCTGCTATTATCGATGATGCCATCATAATACACCTACACTAGTACGCCCTCTAAAGAAAATTCATGGACATGCGCATTTTTAGTCTTCCTAAGTTAAACTACATATTGTACTATACAGAAGGGTTAAATGACAAATTTTTACCTTAAGAAGACCTATAAATCACGCCCTCTTTCTTTCTCATGGTGATAGCTAGAATGATATACCCCCCTCGCCTGACTAAAAAACTCCGTAAGTTAAAAAAAGATAGAACCGCACTGACTGGTATAGAGACCGCCATAATCCTGATAGCGTTCGTAATAGTCGCTGCCGCCTTCGCCTTCGTAGTACTGAACATGGGTTTCTACACCTCGCAGAGAGGTAAAACAGTGATTCAGTCAGGTCTAGGTGAGGCTAGTTCAGCCATAGAACTAGATGGTTCAGTAATCGCTTATGGAAATAGAACTGCACAAAACGTAACTGGCATCGTGATATATATAAAGCTTTCATGTGGACGTTACCCCGTCGAGCTGAATGAAAATAAGCTTGTAATCTCCTATGCAAACGACAGAATAGCGTTTGACAACTTATATGATAGCTCCATAGTAGATTCTAAGAACAATATTGTTTGCCAAGTCATACAAGTAGTAGGCGATGGCGACAATATACTAGAGGAAGGTGAAAAATTCAAGATATTCATAAATCTAACAGCGCTTGAGGGATATCTCAAAGAAAATCAGGGTAGCGAAATACCCGGACTTAATGCACCACCGAATTGGAATCCATCAGATGTATATCTCCATCCACACGATATATTTAGAATAGAAATTAAACCACCAGTGGGTGCAATACTTACCATCGAGCGTATAATTCCGCCTAGCATTGATGAGGTGATGAGCCTAGACTAAACGTACTATTTAACCGTTAAATAATTCCTAATCCCGGGCAATATATTTTTTCTAATTCTTCATCCTTTGAAGGGGGTGATATATATTAAGAGTGGCAGTTTGAGGAAGGCTGTAGCTGATATCCTCACCAATATGAAAACCGATCCTAATGACATTGATGATGTGCTTGTTCAATTTGAGACTAAGTTAAGTAAGGTGGAGAAACGGTTAAACGAATTGGAATCACGCATTTCAAGACTTGAAAGCTTATTAGAAAAGATAAATTCACGAGGTGAGGATTATGCCTAAAATCACTATAGCTATTCACTCCTATAGGGGCGGTACTGGCAAGAGCACAACAACTGCTAACCTAGCTACAGCATTAGCGATGTTAGGCCATAAAGTGGCTACAATAGATTTAGATCTAACATCTCCGGGCCTTCATGTAATATTCAACGTCGGTCAAAGTATGCTTGAACATACCTTAAACGATTACCTCTATAGACGCTGTGATCTAAAGGACTGCGTACTTGATATCACGGACAGACTGGGAATCCCAAATGGCAGACTTTACTTCATAGGATCGAGTATGAAGCCAGAAGAGATAGCGCAACTAATGAAAGAGGAGTATAACGAGATGCTATTCAAACAGATCGCTACTACACTTCAAGAAGAATTAGACATAGACTTCGTAATATTTGACACTCATCCCGGTCTCGTAGAGGATACGCTTATGGCAGTGCTAAGTAGCGACTTCAGTATAATTACTATGAGGATGGATAGGCAGGACATCTCAGGAACTTATCTCCTAATACAGATCTTACGCCAATTTGGTAAGGTATGCTATCTCCTAATAAACATGGCCCCTCCAGAGCTAGCTAAAATGGCCAACCTCTCGGAGGAAATCTCCAAGACATTAGGCGTTCCCGTACTTGGAGCAATACCGTTCTATGATGAAGTATTGGCATATCGAAGTAAAGGAGTTTTCATACTTCATCATCCTCAGCACCATTATTCACTTCAAATATTGCGATTAGCGAAGACCTTAAGCTCATGGCGATAAATAGAGGGAGCTCAATATGACAAAGCAAAACACTAATACCGACGTCCTAAATTTAAAGAATGAGTTGTCTTCTCTCCAGAAAGAAATAGAGGGAGTAATGAAGAAGGCAGAGTCAACAGAGGATAAGGCAACATTAGGCGAAATAATGGACTTAAAGCGAAGAGTAGACTTAATGGAAAAAGAGTTCAAGAAACTATCCGAAGCCCTTAAGAACACATTAGTAGACGTAAGATCTCTCGTAACAGAATTAGATAATCCATTTAATATACTCCGCTCAATAGGCGTAGATAAATTACTCGAAAAGGTAATGGAAAGGGCTGAAGAGGAAATAAGTAAAGCAAAGAAAGAGGAGCTAAGCAAACGAGTAGCGAAGAAGGCACTAGGTGAAAATGAAAAAGATAAAAAACCACCCCTTATAGTTGGTATTTCCCCATCACCAACGGGCACAATATTAACTTCATCGCCGAAAGAAAGTAGAACTATAACTAAAGTCGAAAAAGCGCAATCCGCAGAAGCAGTTAGTAAGAATAAGCAAGATATTTCGCATCTTAAAGTAGAGAAACATGATGAAGCCGGGAAGGAAGAAGCTAAGAGAGAAGTAGGGCGTATAAGCCATACAATAATCTCTCAGAAACCAATAGCTAGTACTTTTTCTTCCTCATTCCCAGAATATAAACTACAAAAGTCGATTCAATATAAGCGATCTGAGAGCCCCCAAAATAACCTCACCTCCTTAAAAGTAGATGATCTTCCCCGAGTTTTCCTAGTAGCTAGCTATCTTCTTACAAACCTCGGTATTAATAATGCTATATCCTTACTAAGCGAGTACGTAAGTAGGAATTGGATTAGTACTGAGACTATGAGTTCTATAGTCAATGTAATGAACATGCTAGTCTCATATTCACCTGAATTGAAATCATATGAAAATAATTCTACTAGTTTAAGCTTTGAAGATCACATCTTCATAATATCTCTCCTAAAAGCTCTTGAAGATCCAAATAACGATCGAGACTTAATATTCATGCTCCTCTTATCAAAATTACTCCCAATAAAACTCCCATTTCAAAATGTCTAGTGAGGTGATATGACCATGATGAATACTAAGTTTACGGATTCAAAAGTGATAAAATTTGAAAACGCCGAACTTGATAGGAGAGTTGGAGGAATACCTTTTCCATCATTAACGCTAATAGAGGGGCCCAATGATTCAGGGAAGAGCGTGCTCTCACAGCAAATATGTTATGGAGCGTTAAAGTCAGGATATCGAGTCATGTATATAACAACTGAATCAACAGCAAAAGGTCTTTTATCACATATGCTGGATCTAGGATGGGATGTAACATATCCCTTTATGTATGGTGATTTCATTATAAAAACACTTCACGTTAAAGGCATTAAATGGAATAGTGAGATCTCAAGGTACTTCTTAACGGCATTGCTTAACTTCATTAAGCGTAGACTCAATAAATTTGATGTCCTAATAATCGATTCCCTTACCTACTTAGTGACACATGCTACTCCAAATGATGTCTTGGAGTTCTTCTCTGAATGCAGAAATGTTGTTGATTCAAATAATAAGCTAATAATTGTGACAATCCATCCATATGCCTTTGATCAAGATCTTTTGATACGCGTTAGATCGATATGTGATGGCCACTTCCTCCTATCCGTTAAGACATTCCGAAATAGAAATGTCTTAGTCCTTACTGTAGCAAAACTTAAGGGCGCGCATCAGACATCAGGCGATATAATAAGCTTTGAAGTAAATCCTGCCTTCGGAATAAAGGTTCTTCCATTCACAGCAGCTCGCGCTTAAGGTGTTTACCATGCCAGCTTCACTCGAATCATTTGCAGTTCTAAAAGGCTTTAATGATGACTGGAAGAAACGTCTTGAAAAGAACAAACATTTAATCGAATATCTACAGTCCCTTACTAAAAAGCGCGTTCTCCAATTACCAGAATTAGTAGTTCAGCTCTCTCGTGACATGGTTAAGATAAAGTACCCCAATCTAATATATCCTGTCGGAGACCCAGTATTTATTCATATATACACAGATGAGCGGGGCAATATAAAATATCATCCCATAGAGCCCCGTCTCAGAGAAGATCGCGATTTCATCATAAATGAAATAGAAAAAAGAATTGCTATGGCAATCGATGAAAAACACATACCTAAAGATAAGGATGAGAAAGAAAAGGTACTCTATTCTATTCTAGAAAAAGTAGTCCGCAAGGGCAGCAAGACCATAGTCGATAAAAAGAAGAAAAAGTTAATACTAAGTCCAGACGATTTCGAAAGGTTAAAATACGAACTCTATTGTGAGAAAATAGGCGTAAGCCTTCTAGAACCCTTCATTAGGGATCCCTACATAGAGGATATTTCATGTAGTGGCCTTGGTCCTATATATGTTCACCATAAGATATTCGGCACTATAGAAACGACAGTAGGTTTTCAGTCACATGACGATCTGGACAAATTCGTGATAAAACTTAGCGAAATAATAGGAAAGCCTGTATCCCATAGAAACCCCATAGTGGATGCAACACTACCCGATGGATCTCGTATAAACATAGTCTTCGGCGAAGATGTAAGCAGAAGGGGAAGCAACTTTACAATAAGGAAGTTCAGTGGCACACCATTAAGCATAATAGATCTAGTCGCATTCGGTACAATGGATCCCCTTATAGTCGCATATCTATGGATGCTCCTAGAAGAAAAGATGTCCATATGGGTCTGTGGAGAGACTGCAAGCGGAAAGACAACGACCCTAACGGCAATGACCGCATTGATACCGCCTGATGCGAAGATAGTCTCGATAGAGGATACTCCCGAAGTACGCGTTCCACATAAGAACTGGATAAGAGAAGTAGTGAGGTCAACTGAAGAAGGCGGAAGCGGCATAACGATGTTCGACCTACTTAAAGCAGCGTTAAGGCAAAGGCCGACGTACATAATAGTCGGCGAGATAAGAGGTAGAGAAGGCAATATAGCTTTTCAAGCCATGCAGACAGGCCATCCAGTACTGGCTACATTCCATGCAGCATCCGTAGTAAGGTTAGTACAAAGGCTTACTGGATACCCTATTGAGGTTCCTAAGACGTATATAGACAACTTAAATGCCGTAATAATCCAAAGTGCAGTCCATGATCCTGAAACTGGTAAGTACAAGAGGAGGGTCCTTTCAATTAACGAGATACTGGGATATGATCCCGCTGAAGGACGTTTTGAATTCATTGAGGTATTCTCATGGGAACCATCTAGCGATTCTTTTGAATTCAGAGGCCTTGGCAGTAGCTACTTATTAGAAACGAAGATCGCTATTATGAAGGGTCTTTCAGGCCGTGAAATCAGAAAAGTATACGAAGAATTAGACCTCAGAGCTAAGATAATCGATTTAATGCGAAAATTAAATATACGCAACTACTGGGATGTCTGGGACACCATAGTCTGGGTACATAATGTTGGGCTGGAAAAAGCATACGAAAAGTTGAGAAGACAGGTCATGTTCAAATTAGGCCCACAGGCAATTGTTGAAGAACCGTTCATAAAGGGTCTATAAGGTGATGAGGTTTGTTAAAAAAATTAGCAGAAAAGTTTTCTGGAATTGCAGATAAATCGTATATCGAAAGCGAATTTCCCTTCTTCCTCTTGTATTTACGTTCAATAGCTACATCTCCCATCTCAAGAATTGATATGCTCAAATTAGCCTCTGAGAAAGATATTTTTGAACATATCGCTAAATACCTGAAAAGAATTGTGGTATTAGTTAGTGTGTGGCGTTATAGTCAGGCAGGTGCCTGCGAGCAAGTGGCTACTAAAGTCCCAAATAAGAAATTGAAAACCTTTCTAATGCGTTTCGCTCAGTCAATTAATAGTGGTGAACAGACAAGTAGTTTCATTTCTAGAGAGTATACGAACTACATGATAGAATACGTGGATTCTAGTGAGAGGCGGTTAGAACAGCTTAAAAGGCTCTCAGATGCATATGCAGCAGTCCTCTCATCATCTACGTTTTTATGTGCAACAACTCTATTATCATCGTTAATGTTATCATTTAAGATGCTCCTCCCCATAATAATTTTAATGGTAATAGTGATATCCGCAATACTATTCATGATCACTTGGGGAATATTTAATGCGGCTAGGCCCGATGGCATACTTGCTCAAGTTAAAATAAAGCCTAGAAGAAGGGTTATGGTAGAAATTCTAGGCATAATATCGATATTTTTATCGTTTATCGTATCAATGATGATATTTCGCATGTTCTACAAACTATCATATTCTATAGCCGCTTTAGGCGTTCCAATACTGATTTCAGGCGCATTAGGATGTAGGTACGTAAATCGAGTAAAGGAATGCGAAAAGCACTACCCAACATTCCTCAGGCAGGTATCGTCTATATGTGCAGCTGGTATTCCCTTGGTTCTTGGCTTTAAAGACGTCCTCTTGGTAAATTATGGACCCCTAAATAAGCCCATTAAAAGATTGTACGCTAAGTTAAACTTAAGAATAGAGCCTCGAGTAGCGTGGCGCTCATTTGAAGCTGAAGTCTCTAGCGAACTCATAAGGCGTATAAATGAGATCTTTGTAGATACTTTGCATAGCGGTGGAGATATTGAAGAAGTTGCTGATTTACTAGAATCGTTCTATTCGCAATATGTAGCCATTAGGAGGCGCAGATACCAAATAGTGTCCTATCTAAAGGGCCTAGTAGTTCCACTTCATATAACTATGGCTGCTGTCCTAGGCGTGATAGGAGCCTACTTTAGACTATTAGCTCACTATATGACGTTGATATCGACTATAATACAATTCCTATTCATACCCCCATTACAATTCATAGATTTCTACTTCCTCTTAATGATAGTTACATTATCACTAAATAACACATTAGCTATTTACGCTAGTGAAGGCGACTCTAGATTTACTCTCTTATTCTACATGGGGCTCTTCCTGCTTACTGGATGTATATTCTACAACATAATAGGTGATCTAGTTGCGAAGTTCTTGTCTTCATTATCCTTCATATAGGGGTGAGTTCATATGAAGATTAAGGGGAAGGTAAAGGGAAAGATCTTAAGGAGGAATAGGCCATGGGGTCTTCTTGAAGAAGGTGTGGCCTCCCTTACTATATTACTCGTAATCTCCCTCATATTAATGGTTACCGCACTACCTAAATCCAATCTCTCAGAAATAGAAGTACTATCCTTGATGGTATTTACAGTAACTACTTTCTCATTTGCTCTTATATTGTATTATACGGCAGTCTCCGATATGTTTGGTGACATAGTCAACAGTCTGCTCATGAGACTAAAACTACCGGAAGACGTGGTTAATAAACTTCAAAAAGTAAGAGCTGAGAGTTCTCTAGTAAGGCGAAACTTCGGCATATTATTATTAATAGTTGCCCTATCCCTTAAAGCAATAGGACTTTCAAGAATTCCAGAACCCATTAAACTGGTATCGCTCCTAATAGCAAGTTCAGTATCCTTTCTCTTCTTCCTTATTAAGTATGATGATATGCTCAATCAATACGTCATTACGTTTAATGAGATCCTGCCACTTCATCCCATTAGTCCGGAGGACGTTATAATAAGCATAAAGGCAACGAAAAGGGATTTAATGCTGAGATTAATCGCGATTTTGTTTTTAATAGGCATTCTCTCACGACTGATAATACCGTGCTCTGATGAAGTATGGTCCTTAGTGATCACGGTATCGTCATTTATATCTCTAATAATTTTTACGAATTTCAATTTCCTTGCGCGATCTATCCCCCTATTATATGCGAAGACTAAACATGTTCAAAAGACTAAATCGAAGGCTCCCTTAGTCGCCGTGATTAAAAGCGTCCCTTTAGATACGCCTAGTGAAAATAATGTAAAGGACAAAAAGGACGATAAACATCATAAAGATAAAGGCTTAGCTAATATGAATGTTAAGCCTGATAACGAAAATATAAATCATGACAAAAAGGGCATCAAGAAAGAGCAAATTTCAAGCTCAGAAGAGAAAAGAGACATTAAACCGAGTACTGAAATTAAGATAACTCCTCCATCTAAAGTTAAAGATATACAGTTAACCTCCAAGCAAATCGAGTCTACAGAAGAAACTCGATCAGAAGGCGAAGAAACTAGTTCTCAAATTGAATTACAAGAAGAATCTGTAGTTAATGAAGAAGAGGAAGGTGAAGAAGAATCATTGGTCTCAGTGCTGTTCGAACTTGAAAGCGAGTTAAAGAAATTACGGAACCGACTTGTAAAATAACCTAATTTAATTTAATTAAATAAATCCTTCTGATAGTTCAATTTACAATTATCCCTCGACATATTTAACAAAGCGCTTATCCTCATCTCAATCGAGGTGTAAATATGGTGACTAGAGAAGAGGTGGTTGATACTTCAACTATGGTTGAGGAAAAAATTGATACTTCCTTATTAAGGGACTTCAGAGAAATAATCGCTAGGGTAGCTGAGGGTGATCTCAAAGTATCTTTGGATGGCATTAAACGTAGGGCTATTGGCGTTATGAGGGAAGTAGTAGAAGGCTTCGAAAAGATGATTCGTGATATTCACGACTTAGTCATGAAAATAAATGACGCTAACTCAAAAGTCCTAACTAGTGCTGAAACAATAGGTAGCATGAGCGAAGAGCTGAACAGTAGTGTCCAACAAATCTCTCAAGCAACTCAAGATGTAGCTAAAGGTGCTCAGGAAACATCTCAACGAGTTAATGAACTAAACAATCTTATAGACACAATGGTGAAGAACCTCGAAGAATTAAGAAAGGAAAGCGAAGACTTAAACAAAGCTATGAGCGCTCTAGTAGACCTGGGCAAACAAGGTGCTGAACAAGGAAGACATGCACAGAATACAATTAATTCAACTGTAGATACTTTGAAGAAGCTCATGGACATGTCCTCCCAACTAGTTAACGTAAGCAGAACTGTAGGCAATATAACAACGAACGTTAAGGACATCGCTGATCAGACATCCCTATTAGCGCTAAACGCTGCAATAGAAGCCGCTAGAGCAGGGGAAGCGGGAAGAGGATTTGCAGTAGTAGCTGATGAAATACGAAAATTAGCTGAAAATAGCCGTAAAAGCGCAGAACAAATAGGTGAATTAGTCTCTAAAATACAGGCATTAATAGAGGATTCCGTAAAGCGAATGCAAGACGTCGAAGAAGCAGTTAAACAATCTAATGAAGGAGTCACTACTGCTCTTAACACATTATCTAGGATAATTGACTCCATAAACGAGCTGAGCAAAAGAGTAATCAATATTCGTGACTCTATAACAAACCACATAAAGTTAACTGAGCCTATAAAAGATTCAATAAACGCACTCGCATCTGTAGCTGAAGAGAATGCATCTGCTTCTGAGGAAGTTAGTAGCGCAGCTGAAGAACTTGCATCTGGTGCAGAAGAACTAGCTAGTACTGCACAACAACTTAGACAGCTAGCCGAAGAAGTTCAGAAGGCAATTAACCGCTTTAGACTATGAGGAGGTGATAAGATGGCTACTAATGAACGCCAAATAGTTACCTTTTTCATAGGTAATACCCTCTGTGGAATCGATGTACATCAAGTCAGGGAAGTGGTAATATTCAAGAATTGCATGAAGCTACCTAGAGCGCCTTCGTTCATCGAAGGGCTCATGAATTTAAGAGGACAAGTAGTGTTAGTGATAAATCTAGGAAAACTCTTAGATCTTAAGGATAATGATGATGACAACAATAAATCCAAGAACATTATAATAGTTGATACTCCCGGCCTACACATAGGCTTCCTAGTCGATCAAGTAGTCGGCGTATCTAGAGTGCCCTCAAGTGATATTGAGAAGGCGCCATTTACATCTCAAGGCGTTATAACAGGCATTCTCAAACTTAACGAGAGCTTGATAATGATCATGGATGCTGAGCGGATAATAAATCTCATTAGAGAATCAGTAGGAGAGGTTCAATTAACCGTACCTCGTACTAGCTAACAGGTGAACATATATGCCGATAAAAATAATGATTGTTGACGATTCAAGATTTATGAGATTAGTACTAAGAGGTCTTTTAAAGAGCATGGATATCGACGATACAATAGAGATAATTGAAGCTGGTGATGGTTCTGAGGCTATACAAAAGTACTTTAAGTACAATCCTCATATAGTTTTTCTAGATATAGTCATGCCCAATAAGAGCGGCCTTGAAGTTCTTAATGAAATAAAATCTAAGGATCCCAATGCTAAGGTCATAATCATAAGTGCGGTCGGTCATGAAGAATTAGTAAGGAAAGCATTAAAGGTAGGAGCTATAGGTTATGTAGTTAAACCCTTTCATCCCGATCTCCTTAAGGAATTACTTCATAACATCCTAAGAGGTGCTACAAATGCGAGCAAAGAAAGTCAGAGTACTTATTGTCGATGACTCACGGCTTGTAAGAAAAATGGTTTCTGACATCTTAAAGAGGGACTCTAGTATAGAGATTATTGGCGAAGCAAAAGATGGTGAGGAAGCTGTTAAACTTACCTGCGAACTCAAACCGGACGTAGTTTTACTCGATATAATCCTGCCAAAAAAGGACGGCATTACAGCACTTAAAGAAATTATGTCTAAATGTCCCGTTCCAGTAGTACTTTTTAGCTCTGTTGCAAAAAAGGAATCCCTAATTACTATCGAAGCTTTAGAGGAGGGTGCAGTCGATTTCATACTGAAACCTGGGGCTACTCCAGTTCCTCTAAGTTTAGACGATATAGCAAATGAATTAATTCGCAAAATTAAGATTGCAGCCTCAGTGGGCAGAACTAAACTCATGGTAAGACGAGCAATTAAGTCGTTAGTCTCCCTTAAGAAAACTACACAAAAGACATCTGCAAGCATCATAACTGTAATCGGAGCTTCTACTGGCGGACCACCAATAATAAGCTATATAATGTCGAAGCTTAATTCCAATTTACCCACTGCCATACTGATAGTTCAGCATATGCCCCCACTATTCACCAAAGTGTTTGCTGAGCGCTTGGATAAAATAAGCCCCTTTAAAGTAAAGGAAGCCGAAGACAATGATATTATTTTCAATGGTCATGCATACGTGGCTCCCGGTGGTAAACATATGGTAGTAGAGCCTAGAGGCAACGATCTAGTAATTCGCATCATCGATGGTCCTAGGGTGCATGGCGTGAAACCAGCTGTTGATGTAACACTTAAAAGCGTCGCTGAACATGCTGGGAGGAGAAGTATCGCCATAATATTGACTGGTATGGGGCATGATGGAGCGCAAGGGTGTCTGTTATTGAAAAAGCGTGGCGGTATAGTAGTAGCCCAAGATAGACGTACCTCTGTGGTGTATGGAATGCCTAAAGCTGTTGCAGATATCGGCATAGCTGATCTTGTACTCCCCTATTATAAGATCCCAGAAGAGCTCGAAAGGATAATACAGCTAAAACTGCTCCAAGAGAGGTGTTTAAGATGAATTCCGATACAACTAAAATGGGCGAATACAGAACACTATTTATCGATGAAGCCAAGGAAGTAGTCTCTAAAGTTAACAACTTACTTCTCGATCTAGAAAAGCATCCTGATAATATAGATATACTCAATGAAATCTTCCGCCTAATGCACATGCTCAAAGGTTCTGCGGGAGCGATCGGCGCAACCGAGATATCTGAATTAGCGCATAAAGCTGAGGACATATTAAGCGCTATTCGTGATGGAAAGATAACAGCCTCTGAGCGCGTAATAGACTTGCTATTCGAGATAAACGACACTCTCTCAGTGCTCCTTGTCTCCTTTGAGAAGAACAGTACCCTATCTATACCTCCTCAACTACTAAAGAAAATAAACAAGATACTAAATGCGTGTGAAGCTGGTAATCAAAAAGAACAACGTAGCACTAATCTAAATGAGATAGCACCTATGATCCTTAATGACGATGAGAAAAGAATCGTAATAAACGCCATAAATAAAGGGCTTTCGTTGTTTAGACTAACCCTTACAGTTAAAAAATCGCCAATGCTCAGCCTATACTTCTTCATGTTGCTTAAGAAGATAAATGAGCACGGAATGTTCATAAAGTCAATTCCAAGCGGGAAAGATATCTTAGCTGGAAGAATTCCTAATAATGAGATAACACTAATCATAGCTCATCGTAATAAATCTTCCTTAAACGAAGTACTGACTGAAGTCCTACAGAAAACAGATGTACTCTCCATAAAGAATCTCTCAAATCTAAAAATAGAAGACCTCGGAATATCAAAAGACGAGTTAAGGAAAGCCACCATAGAGGAAGACCATAAGATCTCTCAGATATTATCCTTACTTGAGGCATCACAACCCCAGGAGCTTCCTAAAGCAACTCTATCCATTAGACAGCTCGATGAGATAAAAGTGAAAGTAGACGTATTGGATACACTGTTTAATTTAACAAGGGAGCTAGTGATAATAAGAAATCGCGCGCTCAATGCTTTTAACATTTCGGATACCGTTGCTCTTAGGGACTCGTTAACGACATTAGATAAGGTAGTAAATGAGCTAAGCACTATGATAATGAACATAAGGCTCGTTCCATTAGATCAAATATTTCAGGCCTTCCCTAGGCTCGTCCGTGATCTAGCCAAAAGTATGAACAAAGAAGTAGATTTGATACTAGAGGGAGGAGAGATTTCCATAGACAGAACCATATTAAACGAACTTATAGACCCTCTAGTAAGCCTGATCAGAAACGCTATAGACCATGGTATTGAGCCTCCTGAAGAGCGTCTTCGTAAAGGAAAGCCTAAAGTAGGGACTGTGAAAATTATAGCTGAACGAGAGGGTAACTACATAATGATAACCGTAGAGGACGATGGTAGGGGCATCGATGTAGAGCTGGTAAAGAAAATAGCGATTGAGAAAGGTCTTATTACACATGAAGTAGCTAACAACCTAAGTTATAAAGAAGCATTAATGTTAGTTACCCTGCCAGGCTTTTCAACTAAAAAGAACGTTTCCCAAATAAGTGGGCGGGGAATGGGTCTTAATGCAGTAAAGACTAAAATTGAGGCCATCGGAGGTACTTTCACCATATGGAGTGAGAAGGACAAAGGCACTAAGGTTATACTTAAAGTACCTATGAGTATGGTGACCTCAAGGGTATTGCTTATAAAGGAGGGAGAGGTCAAGCTGGGAATACCTATTTCCCTTATAGATTTCGTGGTAAAACTCAGTGAAGTTAAAACCGCGAAGTATGGCAACGTAAGAATAATGCCTTATAAGGACAGCGTAATCCCAGTATACAGTCTATCTCAACTACTAAGTTTAAGAGTTGAGGATAAATACGTAGTTATCGTAAATCATAATGGTAGATACATAGGAATCTCCGTTAGTGAGGTCATAGGCATGGAAGATGTAGTCATAGAAAGTATAGATCGATCTCTTCTAAAGCTTCCATGGATTAATGGCGTTAGCGTATTGGGTGATGGCAGTACATGCCTCATAATAGATCCATTTGCACTAATACCTAAGGAGGCTGGTGCAACATGAAGAACCTCATACAATCGCTTTTACAAGCATGTCGAAGTGCCGTAAGGAAGACCTCAGAGTCACTATCCTTATTAGTGAACTCTAAGGTAAGCGGTGATGTTCAAGGTGTTACATTAATGCCATTAGAAAGCCTCCTAGTGAAGTTTCAAGGAATTCAAGATCAGGTACTGGGTATCGCTACAAGGATTGAAGGCGAGCTCAAGGGTTTCCTACTCTTAATAATTAACACAGATTTAGTAAGCCACCTACTAGATTTGGTGTTAACCAATTACGAAGCTTACATTCGAGAGGAAGATCTAACAATGAATTTAGAAGAGGATATTATCAAGGAGACTGCAAATGTTATAATAGGTAGCTTCATCTCAGAACTCAACAATACGCTTAAACTCTCAGTAAGCTACAGCCTGCCTTCAATAGCTGTAGATGTCATAGCCGTTCTCCTAGACCAATTGTGTGCAAATCTCGCATTAGAGTGTAGAAACGTTCTAGTATTCCATATAAACCTCAAATTCGCCGAACATCGGCATAGTGTTAGCATTATCTTTTTATTAAAACCTTTTGGTGAGAATTCATGAAGTTAAAACTATTTTTCGTACCCAAAATAGATGGTAATCTCCGAAAAGTATCGCTTAGTGTAGGTATAGGTGAATATCTAATTGCCAGCACGCCCTCCTCTTTATCAACTTGGGCATTAGGTAGTTGCATAAGCGTAATTCTTTACGATCCTTTTAAGAAGGTAGGCGCTCTCTCGCATTGTATGTTACCGGAACCTCCCTCACCATCAGAGAGCGACAATAAGTATGTAAGTATCGCTCTGCCAAATATGATTCACGATCTGGAAAGGTTAGGTATAAACTGCTTGAATTTACACGCCGCCGTTATAGGTGGTGCTAATATTTTTGGATTTAGCGGTAAATTCGATATAGGTAAGAGAAACGTATCGAAGGCGATAAAGATATTAAACGAATATAAGATCCCCATAGATATCCTAGATGTCGGAGGGAATAAAGGACGTAATGTCGTCTTCCTGTTATCTACTGGTGAGATATTCGTTTCATACACTACAAAAAACATATTCAGGAGGAATCTATATGGTAGAGCTCTCAACTATAGATCTACTACTCCTTAGGAGAACCTTTAAGAGTATGAATATTGACATCAGTAGCTATAAGGACGATTTCCTGCGTCGAAGAATACGAGCGAGGATGCTTAAACTTAAAATCAACTCAATTGATGAATACCTCAGAATACTAAGACGTAATGCTGAAGAACGCTTAAAGCTACTCGATGCGCTAGCAATTAATGTTAGTAGCTTCTTTAGAGATCCTCCTGTATGGAACTTCATAAAGCACAATATCTTCCTGCCTCTATTCAGGAGAGCCCAGTACTCTAGGAAACGAGTTCGCATATGGAGTGCTGGATGTGCACATGGACAGGAACCATATACTATAGCTATTCTCTCATTGGAAACCATGAAACTTCTTGGTTTTAAAGTTCCTGTAATAATATATGCTACTGATATAGATGAAGATGCATTAGATTCAGCTAGGAGGGGTATTTATACAGTTCGCGATATAAAGAACGTACCACCTGCCGTATTAGATAAATATTTCGTCTCCTTAGGGAATGGTTACTATGGATTAAAGTCTCATGTTAAGAACTTGGTTCGCTTTAAGAAACATGATCTGATAAAGGATAATCCCTTCCTATTTATCGACATTATATTCTGCAGGAATGTGCTCATATATTTCCAGAAAGATGCTCAAATTAACATCCTTCAAAAGTTCTATAAAAGCTTGACAAGTCCTGGGTATCTAGTACTTGGTATGTCTGAATCTCTACCTCGCTCGTTAAATAATATTTTTAAACCACTTAGTCCAAAGTATCGTGTATACGTTAAAGGATAGTTTTACCTCCATTCTCTCTCCTGTTCACATCTTCTTCTATTTTAGGCGTTTTTCTCTCATATTCGATGTTGATTAAAAGATACTTATTGTTGTAATACTCGTATATTTCACTAATTTTTTTACCTACGTTAGCTTTATATTTAACACTTAAAATACACATAAAATGGGGGTTTAACTAGCCTCCACCACCGTAAAAAGTATCTAGGTTGAGACCATGAGGAGGTATGTGGTTAGTAACACCTCCGTGGCTTCTGTGATCCACAATCCCGAAATCGACAAAAAACTTAGTGCATTGTCATTCGCCCTCAAGGATAATACCCGGAGAGCAATTCTCTATTTACTTAGGCGTAATAAAATGATGACTTTAACGGATGTTATAAAATCGCTTGGTTATGATAAAAGTAAAAAGGCCTTAATATATTATCATATTAAAATCCTTGAGCAATCTGGTCTCATATCGCCTACAAAGATAGAACGCAGTGGGATGGCAATCAGGCGTAAGTATTATGGCCTTACACTATTCTCCCAAATGATCATAGATTACTTAACGAATCGAAAAGTAGCATTATCCGATGATCCAATTTCGCCGATACTACTAAGAATACTTAAGGGAAATCGAAAATTATACAACCTTTGTATCAAATTATCGATTCTCTCTTCAGCATCTTACCTAATCACGTTCATCCTGAGGACATTGTACTTAATATTTTTCAAGGGGGTATCCTACGCTGTATTATCACTACCCTGCCTGCTCTTCATAGTACATTCGGCATTCATACCCCCTCTATTAGTTATAGCATTCTTTGCTTTATACGTCAGAATCCGTCAATAGCATTTAGGGAGTATACCGTGAAAATCAAGTACTTTAATTTAATTTCCATTCTTGTTAAACGCGCTGTTTAACACATTAGCTAATAGCTTACCATGAACAGATTATTATTGCCCCTTATCGAATAATGTATAGTATGTACCTGCCAAAGCGTAATCCAACAAGAGCATATCTAAGCGGTGTGGAAGACGTTAATCTATCGCATACTAACATATTCATCGAAGATCTTGCCTCTCATACTCGCAGGAAAATAATTATTGATGGTAGTATGCTCGCTGACATGGTTTCTGACATTCGCAGATTGCTAGGAAGTGTAGGTGATATGTTGCTATACTATCAAGGATTTAGTGTCGGTAAGCATATCTATCAAAACCTTAGAGGATCTCATACGCACGATTATAATGTCGCTATAAACCACTTAGTTAATACCTTTAGACAATATGGTTGGGGTATAGTCAATGTAGACAGCAAATCAAACCCCCGAGCTTCTTCACTTATAGTGAGGATTTATGAGAATGTGGAGTGTCTCTTAGCCCCAAAGCGCTCAAAGCCAAATAGCCAATTGGCGAGAGGTGTATTAGCTGGATTCTTCAGTTCCCTCTTTAATACAAAGGTGTATGTAGAGGAGAAGAAATGTATTGCTATGGGCGATCCCTACTGTGAATTCATACTGCTTTTTGATACTTAAGGGATAAGAAGAAGAATGGATATGAAGTCCATGTTAAGTTAAACACTTTATGGGCAAGATGTTTTCTTATCTTGCCTTTCGGAACTGTTTTGTATTTCATAACTTTTTATGACATTTGCTAACTTTCTTTAGTCCTT